>JADFYA010000312.1 GCA_015233285.1 Deltaproteobacteria bacterium
TTCAATAGAAAAGTGTGCCAAGAAATAAGAAAATTATTTTGTACAACTAACGGTTAAGTAGGCTCGCCAGTCTTTTTGTCTTCCACCAACACATGAGCCCACTTGACCTTAAGTTAATGACATTGACGTGTAACCTGCAACCGGTAACCAGCTACCGGTAACGTTTTAGAAGGGGAGATTTAGGGTGAGTGAATTTGATCGAGTTGTGATTATTACCGGTGGTTCCCGGGGCATCGGCCGGGCTATCGCCTTGGCCCTGGCTGGTTCTAAGAGCGTGATGTTGCTCAATCATTATGATCCGGACGACTCGGAGGCTGAGAAGACCCTGGAGATGCTGAAACCCCTGGCTGCCCAGGCTGAGGCGTTTCGGTTCGATATTTCTTCATCGGACCGGGTGAACGAATTCTATGAGGATATCATCAAGCGATTTGGCCGGATAGACGTGCTGGTGAACAACGCCGGGATCACGGCTGACAACTTTTTGGTCCGGATGAAAGAAAGTGAATGGGACCGGGTTCTAAACATTGATCTTAAGGGCGCTTACTTGATGACCCAGCAGGCGGCCAAGGTGATGATGAAACAACGGTCCGGTCGAATTGTAAGTATTTCTTCAGTCGTTGGGGCCAAAGGGAATATCGGGCAGGTCAACTACTCCGCGGCTAAGGCGGGTCTGATCGCCATGACTAAGACAGCGGCCATGGAGCTAGCCGGCCGAGGAATCACCGTCAACGCCGTGGCCCCGGGGTTTATCGACACCGAAATGACGGCAGTGCTGCCTCAAAAGATAAAAGATGAGTTTTTACGTAATATTCCCATGGGCAGGATGGGCACTGTTGATGAGATTGCCGGCGTGGTGGCTTTCTTGGTTTCAGATGCCGCCACTTATGTTACCGGCCAAACAATTCATATAAATGGCGGATTATATTTGTAAACATATGAAAGACGTTTTCTGCGGATGTCGATTCGTGATAAACAGACAGGGCCTTTCTTGGTCATGAAAGCCCGGTCGAGACTTGGCTCAGGTTTAGTGACGGCCCGTGCAAACAGATGGTCCCGAAGGCCGGCCCCGTCTGGATGACGCAACGACACCAGGTTATCTCGGCGCTGAATCGGCGATATGATCTAAGGCTATAATGCTGCAAAATAATTAAACAGGAGATAATGTCATGTCGATAGATGAAAAAGTAAAAAAGATTATCTGTGATCAGCTTAGCGTGGCCGAACAAGATGTCGTTCCTGAGGCCTCATTCGTAGACGACCTGGGCGCCGATTCTTTGGATTTAGTGGAGCTGATCATGGCCATGGAAGAGGAATTCGGGATTGAAATCGCCGATGAGGACGCGGAGAAGATTAAGACCGTGATCAACTGTATTACGTACGTCAAAGAACACACCTAAAATCGGGCTATCGGGGCTGAATTCTGCGGATGAAGGCTTAACATCCGGCGATCAACCATCGGTCTGCGGCCGATCTGGAGAGAAGGATCTGACGAGTTGACAGCCGACAGCAGTTGTTTTCAACGAACCAACTAGTTGACATGCCGGTTTTTACCTTATGGTGGATGTGATAAACCGGCAGGGTCGGTCGGCGGAGCCTGTGATATGGGCGTGATACTTGGCCGGGGATGGCGTCAACCCAACCGAGCGTCTAGACAATTGGAGGGATCATCACTTGAAGCGAAGAGTAGTTGTTACCGGCCTGGGACTGGTTACATCATTAGGGATCGGCGTCGAGAAGAACTGGCACTCCATTACAAATGGCATTTCGGGAATCACTCTTATCGACCGTTTTGATGTGAGCGAATACAGGACTAAGATCGCTGGGATGGTCAAAGATTTCAATCCCGAGGATTACATCCCGGCCAAAGAGGTCAAGAAGCTCGATCGGTTTATTCACTATGCCGTGGCCATGGCTACTGAATCCATCAAAGACAGTGGCCTTGTCGTTACCGATGCCAACGCCGAACGCATCGGCTGCGTAATCGGGTGTGGGTTAGGCGGCCTGGAAACACTAGAGACGCATCATAAAGTCCTGCTCGAGAGAGGCCCGAGCCGAGTCACTCCTTTCTTCATCCCTAAGCTCATTTCTAATATGGCCCCCGGTCAGATTGGTATCCAGTTCGGACTTAAGGGCCCAAACATATCCGTCCAGACGGCCTGCGCCTCCGGAAATCATGCCATTGGTGATTCGCTCAAGCTGATCCAACGGGGCGCCGCGGATGTGATGGTCACCGGCGGGGTGGAGGCGACCATTACGCCGTTGGCCCTGGCCGGGTTCAGTTCCATGAAAGCCCTGTCCAGCCGCAATGATGAACCGCTTAGAGCCTCCCGGCCTTTTGACCGTGACCGAGACGGATTCGTCATGGCTGAAGGTGGAGGCTCGCTGGTTCTGGAGGAACTGGGCTTTGCCATGAAACGAGGCGCCAAGATCTACGCGGAATTGGTGGGCTATGGGTTGAACGCCGATGCCTATCACATGACGGCGCCTTCTCCGGACGGTGACGGGGCGATCAGATGTATGCGCTTAGCCCTGGCCGACGCAGAAGTGGCTCCGGATCAGATCACATGTATTAACGCTCACGGGACCTCAACTCCGTTGAATGATGCCTCCGAGACCCTGGCCCTGAAGGCGGTCTTCAAGGATCATGCTTATAAACTGGCCATCAGTGCCACCAAGTCCATGACAGGTCATTTGCTCGGCGGCGCCGGGGGCGTGGAATCGGTCTTTTCTTGTCTGACGATAAAGAATGGAGTTGTTCCGCCGACCATTAACTATGACAATAAAGACAATGCCTGCGACCTGGATTATGTACCTAACCAGGCCAGGGAGATGGCTGTGTCATATGTCTTGTCCAATTCGTTTGGTTTTGGCGGGACCAATGCTTGCTTGCTGTTTAAGGAGTTTACCGGATAATGACGGCCAACGCCCGGAAAATACTGATAGGCAGCGATCACGGCGGATACACTCTCAAAGAGAGTCTGAAGAAATTTATTTCCGCTTGTAGGCATGAGGTGATCGATGTGGGCACGGATAGCGAGTCTTCGGTGGATTATCCTAATTATGCCATGGAAGTGGCCAAACGAGTCGCGGCGGATAAGACCCTGACGGGGATCCTGATCTGCGGGACCGGCCAGGGCATGTGCATGGTGGCTAATCGCGTCCGCGGTGTCCGGGCTGCTTTGTGTAATGAACTTTTCACTGCCCGAATGGCTCGCGCACACAACAACGCTAACATTCTGACCATGGGTGGCCGGGTAGTCGGACCGGGATTGGCCGAGGAAATAGTTAGCCTCTTCCTTAACACTCCTTTCGAGGGGGGCCGGCATCAGAGACGGATCGATCTGTTTGAACAAGGCTAAACCTGCTCAAGTTGATCTGACAAGTGGTGAAGTTGCTGATTGATTGGTTCCCGGAACAACAGGATAGCTTAAAATCATGTCATTAAAAAGACTTGAACTGGTTGACCCCGAGATCGCGGCGGCGATTCGGTCCGAATTTGACCGCCAGAGTAACAACCTGGAGATGATTGCCTCTGAAAATTTTGTTGATAAGGCGGTTATGGAGGCGGTGTCCAGTGTTTTAACTAATAAATACGCCGAAGGATATCCGGGTCGACGGTACTATGGCGGTTGCGAATACGTCGACGTGGCCGAGCGATTGGCGGTCAACCGGGCTAAGGAATTGTTCCAGGCCGAATACGCCAACGTGCAGCCCCATTCCGGCTCTCAAGCCAATATGGCCGTCTACTTTGCCGCATTAAAACGTGATGATGTTATTTTGGGAATGGACCTGGCCCATGGCGGGCACCTGACCCATGGCAGCCCGTCCTCCTTTTCCGGAAGGTTCTTTAAGATCGTTTCCTACGGGGTCAACAAGGAAACGGAACGCATCGATTATGACGATCTACGCCGCCAGGCTGTAACGCACCGGCCAAAGCTGATCGTTGCCGGCGCCAGCGCCTATCCCCGGGCCATCGATTTTAAGGCTTTTCATGACATAGCCAAAGAAGTGGACGCATTATTGATGGTCGACATGGCTCACATCGCTGGTCTGGTGGCCACCGGTTTACACCAATCACCGGTGCCCCATGCGGATTTTGTTACCTCTACCACGCATAAAACGTTACGCGGCCCCCGCGGTGGTTTGATTTTAGCCCGGGCCGAACACGAATCAATGATTAACAGCCAGATATTCCCTGGTATTCAAGGTGGACCTCTCATGCACGTGATCGCCGCTAAGGCGGTTGCTTTGAAAATGGCCATGAGTGACGACTTTAAGAAATACCAGCAGCAAGTGGTGACCAATGCCCGGATTCTGGCCGAAGAATTGATCGGCAGGGGATTTAGATTGGTCTCCGGCGGTACGGACACCCACCTTATTCTGGTCGACCTTAGTCCGTTGGATGTAACCGGGTTGGATGCCGAAAAGGCGCTGGATCGGGCCGGCATAACAGTCAACAAGAATCGGGTTCCCTTTGATCCTAAAGGGGCCAAGATCACCAGCGGGATCAGGCTGGGTACACCGGCCTTGACCACCAGAGGCATGGGTGAGGCTGATATGGTCCAGGTGGCTGGTTTGATTGCTCAGGTTATTCGGA
>JADFYA010000313.1:0-4094 GCA_015233285.1 Deltaproteobacteria bacterium
ACCATCTTCGAACGGTCAAAACAAGGTTCACTGCTGGGGGTGCTTGATGAGACCATCACGCCCATGGGCGGGCGCCGGCTCAAAGAGATCATTCTCTACCCGTTGCTGGATCCCGGTGAGATCAATGAGCGGCTGGACGCGGTCCAAGAGTTAAAACAGGATCAAGTCCGGCGCGAGGATTTGCGCGACGACCTGGCCGCAGTGTATGATTTGGAACGGCTCATCTCCCGAATCACCATGGACCGGGCAAATGCCCGCGACCTCAATGCCTTAAAAGCATCCATCTCCCGCTTACCGGCAATTATCCGGAAGGCGGATATGTTTCGGTCGTCTTTGCTGGTCTACCTGACGGAGCGGCTGGATCCGCTTCGGGATGTGGTTGATTTGATTGATGCCGCCATTGTCGATGATCCTCCTTTGACGATCAAAGAAGGGGGCATGGTCAAAACAGGATATCACCCCGAACTCGATGAAATAATTGCCATCAGCCGGGGGGGAAAGGACTGGATTGCCAAATTTGAGGCTAAAGAACGGCAACGTACCGGAATCAATTCTTTAAAAGTCGGATTTAACCGGGTCTTTGGGTACTATATTGAGATATCCAAAACCAATATGGCCCTGGCCCCGATAGAGTATGTCCGGAAGCAGACACTGGTCAATGGCGAGCGGTACATTACCGAAGACCTGAAAAAATACGAGGATACTATTCTTTCGGCCGAGGAAAAACGGGCCTCTTTAGAGTTTTCCATTTTTAATCAAATCCGACAAGCTGTAGCCGATCAGGCAGATCGGGTCCTGGCTACGGCCAAAGCGTTGGCTGAAATCGATGTGCTGGCCGCCTTCGCCCAGGTCGCCGATAATGAGGATTACGTCCGGCCGGAAGTGGACCAGGGCGATGCCATCGAAATCACCGGCGGCCGGCATCCGGTCATTGAACAGATGCTGAAAAAAGGGTCTTTTGTCGAAAATGATGTTAAGCTGGATATGGATGATAATCAAATACTGATTATTACCGGTCCCAATATGGCTGGGAAATCCACTATCCTAAGACAAGTAGCCCTGATTGCCTTGATGGCCCAGATCGGCAGTTTCGTTCCCGCCGCGACCGCGGTTATCGGACTGGTGGATCGGATATTTACGCGGGTCGGGGCGATGGATAATCTGGCCGCCGGCCAAAGCACCTTCATGGTCGAAATGATCGAAACGGCCACCATCTTAAATCTGGCCACGGAACGCAGTCTGGTTATTTTGGATGAAATCGGCCGCGGCACCAGCACTTTTGACGGCTTGAGTATTGCCTGGGCGGTGGCCGAGCATTTACATAATTTAGATGATAAAGGCGTGAGAACTCTTTTTGCAACCCACTACCACGAATTGATTTCCCTGGCCATAGGCTGCCCCAGGATCAAGAACTATAACGTGGCGGTGAAAGAATGGAATGATGAGGTCATCTTTTTGCGGAAGTTATTGCCCGGTGGAGTCAGCCGCAGTTACGGCATCCACGTGGGGAGAATGGCCGGGCTTCCTCCCACGGTGATCAAACGGGCTAGAGAGATCTTGGGTGGGCTGGAACAGACTGAATTGGGCCACTTTGGCCGTCCCAATCGGGTCACCCAACCTTTTAAGCAGGCCAAGGGAACATCAATGCAATTGAGCCTGTTCGGCCACCATCCGGAAGACCCCATTCGACATCGGATTAAGGAGGCGGATATCGCTCGGCTTACTCCTCTTGATGCCCTTAACATTCTAGATGATCTAAAAAAATCAATATGAACTCGGCGTCTTGTCGGCCTGATGCGGCTGAAGGTGCATAGCCAACAGTATCAGGCCCATGGCCGGTGCGAAAAACAAGCAGTGGAAACAATCTCTTATGGCTAAATTATACAAGATGACTCTGATAGTCCTTATCCTCATCGCTCTGGCCCAGGTCACGGTGGCGCAGGAAGTGGACTTGCAACAACTTTATGATAAGGCGACCAGAGAACTCGCGGCCGTGCAGAATCTTCCGGCCTCGTCTCAAACCCGCGTCCGGTGGTCTAACTGTATTCAGATTTTCCAGGAAGTATTCAAAGGCAATCCGGAAGGTCCAAATGCCCCCAACGCATTGTACGCGCTGGGTAAGATATATGACACTCTCTTTCGCATCGACCGAAAAGACGCAGATTTCGTCATGGCCACGGACTATTATCGCCGGGTGACCAAGCGCTACCCCGGCAAGAGTGTGGCGGCTGAGGCACAGTATCGGTTGGGGCTTCTGTATTTGTATAAGGGGGACTACAAACAGGCCTATGCCGAATTGGGCCGGGTCCAGCGGCAATTTCCGCAAGGTGATCTGGCCATCCCCGCATCCAAAAAAATGGCCGAGTTGTCCGGCTACCTGTCCGGAGACAAAGCCGGTTTCCACAACACCGGTGGAACCATTTCGTCGGAGCCGCATGACCCCATCCTTAAAGCCGGCACTGGAGCGGACTTCAGGGAGGCGGCTGACTCCGGCGGCGCCATGGGCCGGTCTTCCGGGAGGGTGTCCGGCGGGGAAGATGCCGTCCCGGCCGGCGGTCAGGCTGCAGTGACGGCCATCCGTCATTGGTCCAATAAGAACTATACCCGTATCGCCATCAACCTGAACCGGCCGGTACCCTATTCCAAGCACAATATTAAGCAAGACCCGGAGAATAAGAAGCCGGAGCGGATTTATATTGATTTGGAAGGGGCCAGTCTATCTAAACGTCTTTCCGAACCGATCAGCATTAACGACGGGTTACTTCTCTACGCCCGGGCGGGGCAGTTTACACCGGAGAAGGTGCGGCTGGTCTTAGATATTGCATCAATCCAAAACTACAAGGTTTTTACCTTAGATAACCCTTTTGGGATCGTGATCGACGTTTGGGGAAAGCAGTCGGCTCCTACCGAAGAGCCGCCGAAAAATGTTGTCACCTCTTCCCACAAAGGTTTTAAAGAGCGATCCAAAGCCAGGAAACGGGTGCCTCGGGGCAAAGCCACGGCGGCGGATGATCCTGAATCATGTTTAGCCCAACAACTGGGGCTTAAGGTGAAGAAGATCGTCATAGATCCGGGTCACGGCGGTAAAGACCCCGGCGCCATCGGATATGACTCGTCGGTCCAGGAAAAGGACATCACCTTGAAGATTGCTAAGAAGCTGGCCGGGATGGTCCGCCAAAAACTGGCCTGCGAAGTCGTCTTGACCCGATCAGACGACCGGTTTATCCCCTTGGAAGAAAGAACCGCCATCGCCAACACTCAGAGCGGGGACTTGTTTGTCTCTATTCATGCCAATGCTTCTCCGAATGAATCTCAACGTGGTGTGGAAACCTACTTCCTCAACCTGGCCACGGACAAAGAGGCTGTGCGGGTGGCGGCTCGTGAAAATGCTACTACAACTAAGAAGATCAGTGATATGCACACACTGCTAAATGATTTGATGCTCAATTCCAAGATCAACGAATCCAACCGGCTGGGCCGGCACGTCCAACATGCGCTGGTCCGCGGCCTAAAGAAAAAATATTCCAACGTAAACGATCTGGGCGTTAAGCAGGCTCCTTTTTACGTCTTGATCGGGGCCGAAATGCCCAGTATTTTGATTGAGACGTCATTTATCAGCAATCAGGAAGAATGCCGCCGGATGAAAGACGACCGGTATCTGGAGCAGTTGGCCGAGTCCATCCTTAAGGGACTGGAGACATACGTTAAAGGGGCGGAGATGGCCGCCATTCAGTAACCGGTCATAACCAACGGGTTCCGACGTCATTTTATGATATGAAACAAACGACAGGGAATTGGCTTAGGAAGTCAGAAGATGATGGAGCGAAGGCGGGGATTTTCCCAAATGATTTAGCTTGCAAAATTTTTCATGATGAGTTATATTATAAACACTTGCTCCCCGTTCGACACGCCCCCCCGTGTGGTTTTCATATGGGATTAAGGCCTTGGACGGGGTTATTTTTTTATACGAAAAAATATAATTTATGAATTTTCATCCAACTCCACTGACAACCATTAGAGCCGTTGCTTTTTTTGACGGCCAAAATCTCTTTCATGCGGCCAAAGAAATCTTCGGCTACACTTTTCCAAATTAT
>JADFYA010000313.1:4150-4596 GCA_015233285.1 Deltaproteobacteria bacterium
ACCGGTGTTCCCGACACGGCAGACGATCAATTTTGGAATTCCTTTTGGATTGCCAAATTGTTACAAATGAGTAGACAAGGAGTCTACAATTTTTCCCGTCCTTTGCGTTACCGCAACCGAACTATTCTTTGCCCGGATGGACATGAACACAAGGTGTTGGTCGGCGAGGAAAAAGGCATTGATGTTCGTATCGCCATTGACGCCATACGACTGGCGCACAAAAACGCTTATGATGTCGCTCTCATCTACAGCCAAGACCAGGACCTTTCCGAGGTGGCCGATGAAATCCGAACCATCGCCCAAGAGCAAAACCGTTGGATCAAAATAGCCTGCGCTTTTCCGCACAACCAGACACAGAAACACACCAAACGTGGCATCAACAAAACCGACTGGCTGCCCTTAGATAAACTCCTTTACGACGTCTGTCTCGATCCTCGTGACTATCG
>JADFYA010000314.1 GCA_015233285.1 Deltaproteobacteria bacterium
ATCAGGGAAACGAGGATGACCAATGTACATCCGCCAAAAACCAATCCTTGAAAAGACACTCTATGTTTCATATATCCTCCCGGAATCGATACCCGATCCCCCGAATTGTATCAATCCGATCTTTATGTGCCCCCAACTTCTTCCGGAGCCGCCGGATATGTGTGTCTACCGTCCGGGCATAGCCCTCAAAGGTATATCCCCAAACCCGGTCAAGCAAGGCATCCCGCGTCTGGACCTTGCCGGGGTTGGCCGCCAGGTAATGCAATAGTCTAAACTCGGTAACCGTGAGATCCACATCTCGGCCATCGACTTCCACCCGATGTTTGTCTGAATCGATGATCATGCCCGGGAATTGAATAAACTTATTGACCGAATCAGTTTCCTTCAATCGTCTCAATATGGCCTGGACCCGCAGGGCCAATTCCCGCGGGCTGAAGGGCTTGGTCAGATAATCGTCAGCGCCCAGCTCAAACCCGACGATTCGATCTATCTCTTCCGTCCTGGCCGTCAGCATCATCACCGGAATGGTGTGGATATGCTCATCTTGGCGAATCCGGCGGCAAACTTCCTTGCCATCCATATTGGGCAACATCAGGTCGAGGATGATCAATTCGGGCCGCTCTGACTTGGCCAGACGCAGCCCCTCGATCCCATCCATGGCTCTCAACACCCGGAAACCTGCCCCTACAAGATTATATTCGACCAGATCAAGGATGTCTTTTTCGTCTTCCACCACCAAAACGGTCTCTTGAGCCATGTGGTTCCCCCCCCTTTATTTATCTCTGCCCTAATGCTATTCTGAACCTTGATTACGCTGATTGGCTGATTTACTATGATGTTTGCGGCTTCAAGGCCAAACATGAAACCCACGGCCTACCCGGAAGTCCAACACGAGGGTATTCTGCTCTAATCATAGTCCTTCATTTACTCATCGTAATCATGGTTCAGTTGATCAGCATATCGAAATACCGGCAACATTTCTTTAATTCAACAGCATCGGGCTGTTTCCCGGCGGTCATAAGGTGATATTGATTGTTAATCTATGGTTTAAAGAAGAATATATATTTATAATCATACGTTTTTGATATGAATATACTACTACTATTGATATTGACATCAGCTCGATTTCAAGTTACAATAGTGAAAAATTGCACGATCACTAATACCAGTTTCCAGGAAAGTCACCGCCGGGTCCCACCACCTCTACCACAACCCCGGACCGGACTGGCACGACCCTGGATTTCAGATTGAGCACGTCAAACCCCAGCTCGAGCTATCTGCACAAAACCTGGGTCTCGGCCCGGATAAATTCAAAAAGAGCAACGGAACCTGATCCGCCCCGGCCAAAACTGGTAACCTGGTCATGACATAAGCTGAATGATTCCTTCGGGGGATGACAATGTCGAAACTGCCGTCAGATTTAACCCACGGGCAAAAAAAAAATAGCATGGCCAAGGTAATGGTGGTGGATGATGAAGCCACCCTGACCATATTGCTGCGTAACCACCTCGCGGACATCGGCCATCAAGTCGTCGGCATCGCCTATTCCGGGGAAGAATGTCTGGAGTTGGTCTGGGCCGTCAAACCTGATTTAATTTTGATGGATATCAAACTTTCCGGAAAACTTGACGGTATCGCCACGGCTAAGTTAATTCGAGAAGGCTCTGATATCCCTATTATCTTTCTGACTGCTTACACCGACGACGACCTTTTTGAAAGAGCCAAGCAAGCAGATCCCTTCGGATACATCGTAAAACCATATCATCCACGGGAACTCGAAATTACCATAGAGGTGGCTCTCCACCGCAAGGCGGCTGAGAGGCAATTAAAAAGTTACCGGGATCACCTGGAAACAATCGTGGGAGAACGCACCGCCGAACTGAGCCGGACCAACGAAAAATTAAAAAATAAGATCATCCAGCATCAGCAAGCGGAAGCCGCCTTGCGGGAAAGCGAAGAAAAATACCGCCTATTGGTTGAAAACCTGCAAGAGGGTATTTGGGTAATCGACCAACACGCCAATACCATTTTCGTTAATCCCCGCATGGCCGAAATGCTGGGCTACTCCCCGGCGGAAATGGCCGGCCGGCACTTATTCTCCTTTATGGATAGAAGTAATATCGAGCATTGTCAACATTATTTGGAGCGCCGGCAAAAATGCGTCAGAGAACAGCATGATTTTGTCTTTATCCGCAAAAATGGCTCTCATTTTTTTGCTATTATAGACACATCACCATTAACGGATGATCAGGGCAACTATCTAGGTGCGATCGCTTGTGTGACCGATATTACCGACCGCATTCGGGCCGAAAAATCGCTCCGGGAGAGCGAGGAACGGTACCGCCGATTATTTAAAGGCGCCGTCCTGGGCATATTCCAATCTGCGCCTGACGGCCGGTTAATCAACGCCAATCCCGCCTACGCCACCATGTTTGGCTACGCCTCCCCGATGGAGATGCTGTCTGCCGTCCACGATATCACTGTAGATCTGGATGCCGACCCGCCCCGCCGGCCGGAAATAATCCGTTTGATTCTCGATGCGGATCAACCAATTCAAATTACAAATCAATACCGGCGCAGAGACGGCAACACCTTCACCGGCAACCTCCAGGCCTGGCAGGTAACTGATGCCGACGGACAATTACTCTATTTAGAGGGTTTCATAGAGGATATTTCCGAACGTCAACTCATTGAGGACGAACGAAAACACCAATTCCATTTTCTTCAGACCATAATCGACGCCATCCCTTCTCCCGTTTTTTATAAAGACTCTGACGGCAGGTACTTAGGCGTCAACCGGGCCTTCGAAGACTACATCGGACTGCCCAAAGACAAACTGTTGGGGAGAACGGTTTATGACGTTTCCCCGGATGATTTAGCTAGACAATACAATAAAATGGACCAGGCCCTGTTCAATCGCCCCGGCACTCAAGAATACGAAGCCACGGTCAAATATGCTGATGGTCAACATCACAATGTCATTTTTAACAAAGCCACGTTCTTCGACATCAGCGGCAGGCTGGCCGGGTTGGTCGGGGTCATCACCGACATCACCGAACGCAAACGGGTCGAGGAAGAATTAGACAAGTATAGAGAAAATCTAGAAGAACTGGTTAAACAACGAACTGCTGAGCTGGCTCACGCCAACACCATCCTCCAGACAGAGATCACGGAACGGAAAAAGACGGAAGAAGCCTTGCGGAAAAGTGAAGCCGAACAACGGGCCAGGGCCACCGAATTGGAGGCGGCCAAGGAGCTGATAAAGGCCTCACTCAAGGAAAAAGAAATGCTGTTGAAAGAAATTCACCACCGGGTCAAAAATAACCTGCAGGTGATCATCGGACTTCTGAATATCAGCCGAGATCAGACCAGCAACCCGGAGGCCACAGAATTGTTGACCGACGCCAGCGTCAGGGTTCATTCGATGGCCTTGATTCACAGCCAACTGTACCAAAGCACTTACTTGAGCAAGATCAGCATGGAAATCTATGTGGAGCAGTTGGTGGCCAACATCTCCCAGACATATCTGCCCCGGTCGGTTTCATTGATTGTCGCACCATCCGATGTCTTTTTGGAGATAGACCAGGCCATCCCGTGCGCCCTGGTCTTGAACGAACTGATTACCAATGCTTACAAGCACGCCTTCCGAGGCAAAGATCAGGGTACGATCAAGGTAGCCATCAGCACCGAGGCCGATGACCTGGTCCAGGTCCGGATTAAGGATGACGGCGTGGGCCTTCCTCTTGATTTTGACCCGGCTAAGCCAAAATCGTTAGGGTTTGAACTAATCAGAGGTCTGATCAGGCAACTCCGGGGAACGTTAACCATTAATATCTGCGGCGGCACCGAGATAATCGTCCGTTTCCCCCCCCGGAGTAAAGAAGACCACCACCACCTATTTTGACCGGCATCAGGCCGGGACATCACCCCCCGACAGGTCCCAAAACCCGGCTGTCCATCAACCGGCCCAGGGCGGCCAAATGAGCTTTTTCCTCATCAGCAATTTTCAGTAGCAACTCCGCCACTTGGGCATCTTGGGCTCTGTCCGCGTAACGCAGGTACAGGTCCAGGCCCTGGGCCTCGATCATCATGGCCAATTCGAGGACACCCAAGCCGGTCTGCATGGCGGCCTCATTTTGCTTAATGAAATCCGAGAGATGAAATCCGCCCTCTATGATTTCGGTACTTGCCCGAGCCTCCAGATCATCGGGTGAGGTTACAACCGGGCCGTCTTTAGTGCTTAGCCGCTTTAACATATCCTTATGCTTATCTTCTATCCCCGCCAGTTGGAGCAGCAGGTCGCTCACCTCGGAATCGGCCACCCGGCCGGACATAATCCGGTAAACCTGCCCTAAGGCCTTTTCCAGGCCGTAAGCAAAGAGAACGACTTCGGCCGGGGCCGCATCAAGGGGCAGGAATTCCATACTCAGCTCCACCGGTCCCTTCGCCACCTGTCCCTCCCAAGCCTCAATCCCGCCCCAAAGATTATGCACCTCGGAAAACCCTTGACCGGAAAGAAATTGGGCGGCAATCCGGCTCCGGCCACCTGAGGCGCAATAAACAATGGCTGGCTTGTCTTTGTCTAAATC
>JADFYA010000315.1 GCA_015233285.1 Deltaproteobacteria bacterium
CGAATAAAGAACGGTTGGTCCGGCCTGCCTATGGGAAAACCCTTTCCCTCCCGGTCGATAACGCTACCCGCAACTGAAAAAAACACGTGAGATAGTCTTAGGTTATATCCGATTATGCCGGCTTTTTTTCTTGACCTGCTGAGAATATCTTGCTATATTCCTAAACAAGAATATATGAAGCCTTTTCCGGCTTAGGCTTCCCACCAGACCACGATCATTAACCCCATATGGCAAAAGATGCGAATAGCCGACCGGCTGAAAACCTGAGTTCAACGAGCTTGCTAACCCAATAGCATCAAGGGCAATAATTAAATCCGCCGGCTGCACCGATTTGAGCAGATTCGGGCCGATACAGGTAGGTGGATCTTTCCATCTGCGTTCATCTGCGGATACATTTGTGTCTCTCAATTGATAAAACTCGCCGGGCTCAGGTTAGTATATAGTCATATCTGAATTCGGCTATGAAAGAATAACAAATCGTTCATGGGAAGGAAAGGCAATGAGACCAATTAACATCCCAGGCGCCGGCAACCCTCAGATTACCTGTGCCTGTGCCATGGTCGCGGCAGAACCAAAAACTCAATCCAATGGCACTGTGATCAAATACTTGCTCGCCGGGATCATAGGACTGACCGTCTGGTGGTTGATCTATTGTCGTCTGGCCATGGCTGCCAGGTATCTCACTGTGGACGTGTTCGGTCTCCGGTTAAGCACCCGGTTGGGTTCGGCAGTGGAATTCTTCTTGTATGATACCCCAAAAGTTTTCATGCTGTTGACTCTGGTTGTTTTTGGCGTCGGGATTCTCCGGTCTTTTTTCACCCCGGAACGGACCCGCAGCATCCTGGCCGGGAAGCGCGAATTTGTGGGGAATGTCCTTGCGGCCTTGCTTGGGGTAGCTACTCCGTTTTGTTCTTGCTCGGCGGTGCCGTTGTTTATCGGGTTTGTCACGGCCGGGATACCGTTGGGCGTCACCTTCTCTTTTCTGATATCCGCCCCGATGGTCAACGAAGTGGCGGTGATCCTGTTATATGGACTGCTCGGCTGGAAAGTCGCGGCTATTTACATGAGCATGGGGCTGGTTATCGCCATCGCCGCGGGATGGATTTTGGGACATTTGCACTTAGAAGACCAACTTCAAGACTGGGTAAAAGAACTGCGGACGAGTGGGCCACTCAACATTGAAGCCAAATTGTCGTTTCAGGGCCGCATCGAATACGCCCTGAGCGCGGTAAAAGACATTGTGGAGAAGGTTTGGCTCTGGATGATCCTGGGTATTGCTGTTGGAGCCGGTATTCATGGATATTTTCCGGAAAATATTCTGGCTTCTTTCATGGGTAAAGGACATTGGTGGTCCGTGCCCTTGGCGGTGTTAATCGGCATTCCCCTATATTCCAACGCGGCCGGAATTGTGCCCGTGGTTCAGGCCTTGCTCGAAAAAGGGGCGGCCTTGGGAACAGTTCTGGCCTTTATGATGTCGGTTATCGCGGTGTCGATACCAGAGACGGTTATTCTGAGAAAGGTGCTCAAAATGAGATTGATCGTCACTTTTCTGGGGATAGTCATCTGCGGCATTTTGTTTGTCGGATATATATTCAATATGATCATTTAGCCGGGTTGTAAATTCCAGCCCTATTCAATTACCTGACCGGGAGAAAGAACATGGACATAAAAATATTAGGACCTGGATGTAAGAAATGCCATGAAACAGAGAACATCGTCAAGGAAGCGGTGGCTGCTGCCGGGGTTGAGGCCAAAATAGAAAAAGTGTCGGATATCATGGAAATCGCTAAATACGGCGTGTTCATGACTCCGGCCGTGATTGTGGACGGAGAAGTGAAGATGTCAGGCCAGGTACCCAAGAAAGAAGATGTAACCTCCTGGATCAATAAATAATCTTATGGTATGAGGAGAAGACAGATGTTACCACAAGGAACTGCAACCGGAGAAAATACCTTGATTTTGGCCTGTTCGGGAGGCTCAAACGTCGGCCAGTTGTCCAATCAGGCGGCGGTGGAATTGACCAAGGAAGGGTTCGGCAAGATGTTCTGTCTGGCCGGGATTGGGGGCAGGCTGGCCAAGTTCGTTAAGGCCGCCACAGACGCGCCCCAGGTGGTCGTTATTGATGGATGCTCCGTCGGTTGCGCCAAGGCCATTATGGACCAAGCCGAGGTGGCCGTCGGCAGTTACCTGGTCTTGACCGATCTGGGCATCGAAAAAAACAAGAACCTGGATCTCCCCCAAGATCAAATCATGCGGGTTAAAGAAGCCGTCAGGCAAAAAAACGCTCGGCCGGTCACACCCTCTGCCAGGCCTCAATGTGCTTGCAGTTGTCGCGGCTAGCCTATCCGGCCCCGTGGGTGGGGACCATCACCATGGGCATGATGAACTCAATAATCACGGCCGGAGAATCGGGACGCCAGGCAAGCCGGATGTCCTCTTTGCCGGAACCAAATTATTTTTAAAAGGAAAAATAATGTGTTGACAAAACTCAAGATTAAATACATCACGCTGATCTTGCTTGTCGCCTCCTTTCTCGGCGGGTTGGCTGCAACCGCCTCAGCCAGCGAATCCGGTAAAGAAATCCCCGTAAGGGGCATGATCACCATGGTCGATTTAGGGGCTACATCCTGTATTCCTTGCAAGATGATGGCTCCCATTTTGGAAAAACTGGAGAAATCGTACCAGGGAAAGGCGGCCATCATCTTTATCGATGTTTGGAAGAACCGCGATCAAGCCGCTAAGTTCGGCATCCGGGCCATCCCGACCCAGATATTTTTTGATAAGAATGGTCAAGAGGCCTTTCGCCACGTCGGGTTCATGGACGAAAACTCCATAGTCCAACAGCTCAGCCAAATGGGGGTTAACTAGCCTCTTCTTCGTTCTTTTTTTTTGCCTGCGCATCTCGTTGCGCTTTTGCTTACAAGAAGTGTTGCATGCTAATGAGATTCAAATAAACTCCACAGGGAGACTCCTTCGATGCTTGAATCATTGTTCCTGACCGTCAATAATTGGATGATCGCCGAAACATCGTTGGCGGCCTTGGGTTGCTTCCTGTGGGGAATGATTAGCGTAGTCTTCAGCCCCTGCCATCTGGCCTCGATTCCCCTGATTGTCGCCTACGTCGGTGGTCAGCGGCAGGTGCTGGAGCCGAGACAGGCCGGATATTACGCCGCGGCTTTCAGTCTGGGCCTGTTCGTGTCCATTGCCCTGGTCGGGATCATTTGCGCTCTGCTGGGGCGGATGTTAGGTGATGTTGGAAGTTACTGGAAGATATTGGTGGGGCTGGTCCTCATCTGGGTGGCCCTGGGTATGCTTGGGGTGGAAAAATGTTCCATTTCTGGTAGGTTATTGCCCAGATTAAAGGTCACCGGACTGTTCGGCGCCGGTCTCCTGGGTCTGGCTTACGGAATTCTTTCCGGATCGTGCACCTTCGGATTTATCGCCCCTATCCTGGCTATCATCACCATTCAGCAAAAGGTGGCCACCGGGATCATGTTTATTCTTTTGTTCGCCCTCGGCCATTGCCTGCCTATTGTCGCCGCCGGAACCTCTGGGGCGGCAGTGAGAAAAGTTATGGAAAACAGCGCCTGGCAAGGAGCCGGTCTCTGGTTTCGTAAAGGCGCCGGCGCGGTTATCGGCCTCCTGGGAGTATATTTCGTCAGCAGCCCGTTTATTGCGGCCTGAATTCTGTTTTCAACCTCTTGATACATAGGACGCCAAGTCATGTCGACTGCAAGCAAGAGACTTTCCTTCTTAGATAGATTCTTAACCTTATGGATATTCCTGGCCATGTTCGTCGGTGTCGGCGCCGGGTTTCTGGTTCCAGATATCCGCAATATGATCAATCAGTTTCAGGTGGGCACAACAAATCTGCCCATCGCTATCGGTTTAATCCTGATGATGTATCCGCCCCTGGCCAAGGTCAAGTACGAGGAACTGGGCCCGGTTTTCCGGAATGTCCGGGTGCTCGTTCTGTCTTTGGTCCAAAACTGGATTATCGGTCCGATCCTGATGTTTTTCCTGGCCGTGGCTTTTCTTTCCGGTCATCATGAGTACATGGTCGGCCTGATTATGATCGGCCTGGCCCGGTGCATTGCCATGGTCATCGTCTGGAATGATCTGGCCTACGGTGACCGGGAATATTGCGCCGGTCTGGTCGCCTTCAATTCCATTTTTCAGGTCTTATTCTTTTCTATTTATGCTTATGTCTTCATCACGGTCTTACCCCAATGGTTGGGGCTGAAGGGCTCAGTGGTTAACGTGTCTATCGGCCAAATCGCCCAGAGTGTGTTCATTTACCTGGGCATACCATTTATTGCCGGCATTATCACCCGGTTAATCGGGCTAAAGACCAAGGGCCGGGACTGGTACGAACAGAAGTTCATCCCCAAGATCAGCCCGATTACGCTGATTGCCCTCCTCTTCACCATTCTGGTCATGTTTTCTCTAAAAGGTGAATACATTGTTCAACTGCCCTGGGACGTCATTCGGATAGCCATTCCCTTGTGCATCTATTTCGTGGTGATGTTCTTCTTGTCTTTCATGCTGTCCATGAAGATGGGCGCCACCTATGAGC
>JADFYA010000316.1 GCA_015233285.1 Deltaproteobacteria bacterium
TCACCTGGTCTGTCCACCCGGATTGGCAGGCCCATCAAGTGACGGACATTCATCTGTACTGGGTCAGGTTTTGCGTTAGTTCAAGTCTGTCGGCCGACGTCAGGATATCGAGCGCCCAGGTCATTTGCGGGATGACCGACTTGCTGAACCGCTGGGACGGACGACTGGGCAAGCCGTCATTGATCAGCCAGGTCATCAAGTCGCCGAACGTCGGCCCGGTTTTCAATTTTACCGTTGAATTGACGGATGGCAATTCTGATACCAAAGGAAACTTCTGCCCAACCCTGCCCTGCTCCGCCGACACCAAGCACTATGGTTACATCGGGTACGAACAAAGGTTTCGGGGATTGTCCATAAACCTCATCTGCAAGAACACCGATCCGGCGACCATTCAGATGGACTACTATGACCAGACCCTGAAAAATTGGCAGGCTGTGGCCAATCTCTATGACGGCACGGCCATGGACATGTGTTATCGGAATAATAATGACGAGTTCACCGCGGCTGACGGGACGGCGCCCGATCCCGGGAAATGGTCTGTTATCTCCGGAAACCCGGTCATCGCCTCCAACCAGCTCCGGTGCTCCGCCCTTTCAGGAGATGTGGCCGTAAAGACGACCATGAACTATCATTCCAGGGCTGCCGCCCGGGTGGATTGGGTTTTGAACGCCGCTCCGGCAGTCACGGGTTGGTACGCCGGGATGGTGGCAATCCTGTCCTATGGACACGACTATATGGTCCGGTTGTCCCGATCCTATGACACGGCCACCGGCCAGGTTTGCCGCGTAGATTTTCATGACGGGACAACCTGGTCGAACATGGCCATGGTCGGCAACGCCGGCACCAGCGGCACCTTTTTATTGAGGCGGGACTGGGGATTTATCTACTGCTACATGTACAACGGTTCCGGAGACAAAGACGATTTGGCCAACTATACCCAGATCGGAACGGACCCGGTCGACACCGGGGTAAATATAACTTGTCCCCTCTGGATCCAGTTGGAGGCGGTAAAGGAAGGTTCAGCCGGCCCGGACGCCAATTGGGACAACTATGCCTACGTTGGGACATACGAATTATCGCCGTTGGCCCTGGGCTCGCCAGACGGAGAAGCGATCCTGATGTTGTGGACGGACCCAGGTGAAGACAAATGGGTTCCGGTGACCCTGGAGAAAGCCATAGACGCAACTCTGACGCCCAGATTCTACATTCGACTGTCCATCACTCAAACTATTTATCCCGGATTTCAAGCCTCCGGTGTGGGGATCATTCCGGTCGATGACCCGGTGGGTAATTATCGATTCTGCCTTGAATTTGATGGACGGCTGATACTTTCGGGAAAGACCGATGCCGATCGAGTAATCGCCTACACTGAATCACAGTATCCCGAATCCGGCCTCCATTATTTTTCTCTGCCGCGGCCGGTAACGGCCCTGGCCAGGTTGGAGCGGAATCTGGTTATATTCACTACCGGCGATATCTACTTGTGTTCGTCTGAGTCATTCCCGGTCAACAACAAACGGCTCGGATCGGATCATGTAGGTTGTTTCAGTCCCCTATCCCTGGTCCTGGCCGAAGGACGGCTATACTGGTTCGATATCGGTTCAAAGGCTTTCTGGCAGGCCGGTTCCGCCCAGTTCTATAATGATGTGGCAGCCCCGGAAAAGGTCAGCCGGCCGATTGAAGATCTGGTGGTCCAAATCAATCCTGCCGCGGCTCATCTGGTCACCGGGGTCTATTATGCCAACAAGCGGGAGATCTGGTGGAACGTCCCCTGCGGCGACGGGCAAACAACCAACAATCGCGTCCTGGTTCTTAATTTTGATACGGGTTGGCATGTCTATGATCATCCTCTGGCCTCGCTGGCTCGGGTATCGGGAAAAGATCACCTGGAATACCTGGTGGGTGGAGGATATGACAACGGCCTGGCCTATGTCCTGGATTATGGTCTTAATGACATATCCTCGGCGGTTGACGGTTACTTTGTCACTCGAGACCTGACCTGCGATCTGCCTGGGTGGGAAAAAGACTTCAGATTCATTTACTTATCGGCATTAGATGATGCCGGGGCCACATTGCAGGTTTCAGCCGCCCTTGATGGTAGCGACAACTTTACCCAACTTGGGGATTTGGATTTGACCGGCGGCGGCAGCCGACAACTCGATGTGGGTCTACGAGGCCGGTCAATCAGGTTTAAGTTCATGAACAATCAAAAAGACAAAAACTTTGAGCTAATCTACCTGGTGGTCGGCTATCGGGTCATTCGGATCTATGGCAAGTGAAACCGGGTTGCGGGTTGCGTGTTGCGTGTTGCGGGTTTACGACAATGAAGCCAGGCGGCCTCTTTTATGTCATTTTGAACGAAGCATTACATAACGAGTTTGTTCGCATTGATCCGAAATGACCCAGTGAGAGTCATTCACAACTGCATTTCTGAACGACAACCCTATGATCAGAACTCAACGAACAACACGCGGCACATAACCCGCAACACGCAACCCGAAACCCGAAACCCGTAGAGGAGAATAACATGGCTCTAACTGCATATGATGATACGGCAATGACTTTACCTGACATATCTAATCAGCCTGGTTCTGCTTCCCAAATCTATCTTGGTGATCCGGGTGAATTCGGGTCGCCTCAGAATCCGCCCTATCAGGCTCACACTGTGAATTTGGTCAACTCCGCCCGGCGATTGTACCAAGAGGGCGCCATGCCGGCCTACCAGCAGTCAAAACAGGACCTGCTTGATCGGCTATCGAGGTCCGGCGTAACCAGCGCCGGTCAGTTGGCCGAAAGTATGGGAAAGCTATATTCGGGCTATGCCGGCGGGTTATCCAAGGCTCTGGGAACGGCTCAGATCCAGCAGGAAGGAATGAATCAATCGGCTCAAGAAAGAGCGGATAGCCTGAATCAACAAGCCAAGCAATTCGCCGCATCCAATGGATTGAGTACCCTTGAGGCCGAGGCACGGCTGAATCTTGCCCGAGATCAAGCGGCGCAACAAAACCGGCTGGATACGGCTCGGTACAACCTGGCGGCACAGCAAGCAAATGCTCAACAGCGCCTAAACTCGGCCCGGTTTGACCTGGATTCCCAACAGGCGGCGAAGCTCAATGAACTGCGCGACGCCCAGTTCAAACAGGATGTCACCAACTATCAAAATACCCGAACTGACCAAAATTTAAGAAACCTGATGACCTTGCTGAACGCCTACCGCACTGAGCCGAATTACCCGGATTCATCCGGTAGTTCAGGAAATATTATTAATCCCGATTTTTCTGCCAGGCTATCCTATCTCAAGGGTCTACTGGGTTTGTAAAAGCAGGGATAAAGTGATTTTTGGCCGCCCCGGCACTGTGGATTTGCGGCCACCGCAACAATCAATCTAATTAGGAGAAAGAAAATGAATTTTCCGACAGGCCGGCCATGGGACGGGTCATTAGCTATTTTTAATGGACCGTTACCGGATAACCGGGATCGACTGATTGCCTCTGGAGGCGGGGGTATGACTCAGACGGGAGGAAACGGAAATGGCCTCGTCCAGAACTCGATGGGAGGAAATCAGAATTATGCCAATCAGGCCTTAAGAATAGGTCAAATAATGGCCCAGTTGGGGCAAGGCGGCGTAAGAAGCGGTAACCAAGTGCTTGATCGGACTAACGGGTCTTCCGATGCCGTGTACGCGGGTTCTTCTACCAGCTCACCGACGTATGCACCGGGAATGAATGACAATTACCAAACCAATATGCTCAAGGATACGTTGGGCCGGATGAAGCTGTTGAAAGAAGTGTTGAAATTGAATGGCCCGGACACCACGCCTACCGGCGGAGCATCGCCGTCAGTCCGGATGCCGAAGACTTCTTCATCTCGTTCCGGGCGGAAACAGAGTCCCCAGAACCAGGATGACAGTTCTAGGAATAGCAACGGCAGTAGCTCCTCCAGTAGCCCGTCAGACAGCCAGGGAACGGCCTCCGGCGGATCGGGGGACTACCTGGACGGCATCTTAGATGATTTATTCAGTGATCCCGGGAGCGGTTATTAACAAAATTTAAGAGGCTGAGGGACCATCAGGCAATCCCCTAAAAAAGCTTTAATCATGTTCCCCGAAGATGAACAACATCATTACCCGCGGGTGCAACCTGAAAATTAGGTCCCTGAGGCCTCATCCTTAACAAGATCGAACGATTCAATCATCAATGCCGAAAACAATGAGCCACAAGCAACAGGAGACAGGCCATGCCCAAATGGATAATCCCGGTTGGAACCGGAGGAGAACATGGAGTCAGATCGTCATTCGCCCGTCCGGTCAGTGACTATATCGACAATCTTATCCTGAACGCCGACCTGGCCGTGGGTCATCCCGTGCCCAGCGGGTATAGTGTGGTCGTTTTTTCTTGTACGCAAGACTTCTGGGTCAAAGCCAATGGAACGGCTTTTATCCCGGTAGAAGGCGTCAGAGACGGCCAGGGGTGTGAATTCAATCCCGTGGTCTATGACCTGACCGGAGTGACCTCCTTAAGTCTTATCTCGGCCGTCGATGCAGTCGTCAGTCTGGCCTTTTACCA
>JADFYA010000317.1 GCA_015233285.1 Deltaproteobacteria bacterium
TGGAACGAAGCTATATTCGGACGCTCCGCATGTTTAATCGGGTCCGGCATGAAGAGTAAGCCGCGGCAACGGATCGGCTCCGGCCAGGCCCGAGATTGTTTTGCCGGCGCAAAATATTATACTCCGACTGATCATAATTGCCCCTTTTAGAGGTGCGCTGGTCACTGGTTGCTCGTTGTTTGTCGTCTTTAAGGCAATGTCATTGACTTAAGGGTAGGGTCATCGGATCCTATTCTAATAAATGGTTAATTCCGATGAAGCCCTGAAAGGGCGCTCTAGGTTAGCCCCGTTGGGGCTTAATCGGAATGGTCTATTTTAAAAAAAATTAGCTCGTTTGTCCGCACCCTTAAGTCAATGACATTGGTCTTTAAGGAGCAACCAGCAACAGGGGCTGCCAGAGGCGTCAATTTCGGCTGTATTAATTATACATTAGCCGGATCATATTCAAGGCAGGAAAAGAGTGACCTGATCGGGAAGCCTTGCATCAGGCGACTGGGTTTGGCGGTTCCGTAAAGTCAATCATCGGCAGAGCCAAGGGAAACCAAGGACCCCGGGCAGTCAGCCCCAGGATTAACTCTCTCGCCCCGGAATAAAGCATTTCCACGCCCCTTACTCTGATCATCTCCTCCGGCCGGCTTGCCCCCTCATCCGCCAGAAAAAAACCGACTAATTCCAGTTCGATGGTATATGGCATTGATTTACTTGCAGGTGATGTTTGGATGTGCAAGGCCAGTTGCCATCTGCAGGGATTATCCTCGTGCCGGGCCAGGTTATGCTGGACATTGACATTAAAATCAACCCGCGAGCCTTCTTTCGGATTAAAGGTCGGATTGGCCTCACAGGTAACCCGCGAGAAGAAATATTGTTCAAGCTGAATAGGTAATGGCACGTGTTTGTTCTCCTTAGAAATTGAGGTTTGACTTTATTTATACCCGGCCTCCGGCATCGCCTGCCGATATTGCCGCCAGGCAAAGAGAGCCTGTTGGTTATGGGCATCTTTTGTTTATACGGGTGAATTGGAACATGATATCAACCTATCCCACACTTTTAAGTCTAAGTCAACATTGCCTCACCGGAACAAGTGATTATACCGCCGGCGGCCGGGTCTTCTCGGCGCCCTGCTCCGGCCGCGATTTCGTAACCCAACTAAGCCGCATATCAGGACACCTCGGTCGAGGAAAAACACCTGCTGAGCGTATTCACCGAGGCCGGCCGCCCGGTCTAACACGAAGCGAAAAGTAGGAAGTAAATCAAGAAAACAGCGCCGCATTTTTATATCGCTTTTTGCTTGACGATCAATCCCCTTTCACCTATAATGCCCGCACATTGTACCGGTTCCCGACCGGATATGATATAGCCCCATGTGATCCTGAACGACTCCTCGCCGGCCGCTGGAGTCTTGGTCACCCTGGTATCCTTTCCCCGGCCGCAATAGTCTTATCGAAACTCTAAGCCGCCTTTTCTCAAAATACCTGCTCCCGTAATCCGGGCCGGTCACCTTACCATAACTCCGACTGAGTTTACCCGGCGTAGTTAGTTTATTCAACCATGTCTCAGCTTCATGTCTCAGCTTCACAGTAACACACCATAACCAAGGACTTTCCTAATAAGTGAAAGGATGGTAGAAATGACAAATCGTTATGATGAGGCTTTTTCAAAATCAATTAACGACCCCAATGGGTTTTGGGGTGAGGCCGCCGAAGACTGTCATTGGTACAAAAAATGGGACAAAGTGTTAGACGATTCCCGGAAGCCTTTTTACCGCTGGTTTGTAGGAGGCGAACTCAACTCCTGCTACAACGCCGTTGATTTTCATGTGGAAAACGGCCGGGGCGACCAGGCGGCCATAATCTACGACAGCCCGGTAACCGAGACCAAAAGAACCATCACCTATCGGGAACTCCAGGGTGAAGTGGCTAAATTTGCGGGCGTACTGGCTTCGTTGGGGGTCGTAAAAGGTGACCGTGTGCTTATCTACATGCCGATGGTGCCGGAGACGGCCGTCGCCATGTTGGCCTGTGCTCGGCTGGGAGCTGTACATTCGGTAGTTTTCGGCGGATTCGCCCCTAAAGAAGTGGCCACTCGGATCAACGACGCAAAGCCGAAGATTATTATTTCCGCGTCCTGCGGCATCGAAGTGAAACGTGTTATCCCTTATAAACCCCTCCTGGATGAGGCCATCAAGATGGCTGACTCCAAACCGGAAAAGTGTATTATCTTGCAGCGGCCGATGTCCAAGGCTGATATGACGGCTGACCGGGATCTCGACTGGACCGAATTGATGTCCAAGGCTGTTCCCCATGGCTGCGTCCCCGTCGCCGCGACCGATCCCCTTTATATTCTTTATACTTCCGGAACTACGGGGATACCCAAAGGTGTGGTGCGGGACAACGGCGGCCATGTGGTGGCCCTCAAATGGAGCATGAGATATATCTACAATGTTAAACCTGGTGACGTTTACTGGGCCGCCTCCGATGTGGGCTGGGTCGTCGGCCATTCATATATCGTTTACGCCCCGCTTTTCCTTGGTTGCACGACCATCCTGTACGAAGGCAAACCCGTGGGCACACCCGACGCCGGCGCTTTCTGGCGGGTCATTTCCGAACACAAAGTGAACGTGTTGTTCACCGCCCCCACCGCTTTCCGGGCTATCAAGCGGGAAGATCCCAAAGCCTTGCTCCTCAAAGACTACGACCTGTCTTGCTTCCAGGCCCTATTCCTGGCCGGCGAGCGGTCCGACCCGGATACCCTTAACTGGGCGGCAACCAATTTGCACAAGCCGATCATCGATCACTGGTGGCAGACTGAAACCGGCTGGGCTATCTGCGCCAACTGCCTGGGCCTGCATCATTTCCCGGTCAAATACGGGTCTCCCACCAAACCGGCCCCCGGCTGGAACGTAATGGTCCTCGATGAAAACAGTCAAATCGTCGGGCCCGGCACAATCGGCGCCCTGGTCGTAAAGCTGCCCTTACCTCCGGGTTCTTTACCCACGCTGTGGAATAACGACGCCGGATATCTCAGCTCCTACCTGGATCGCTTCCCCGGATATTACATGACCGGAGATGCCGGGTTTATTGATGAAGATGGTTACGTCTCCGTCATGACGCGGCTCGACGACATCATCAACGTGGCCGGGCATCGCCTCTCCACCGGTGGTATGGAAGAAATCCTGGCCGATCATCAAGACGTGGCCGAGTGCGCCGTGATCGGCGTGGCGGACGAACTCAAGGGCCAGGTCCCGCTGGGGTTCATCGTCTTAAAGTCCGGGGTCACTAAGCCTCATGAACAAGTTATCAAAGAAGTCGTTCAGATGGTCCGGGATCGCATCGGACCGGTAGCCGCCTTTAAGACCGCCACCGTAGTGGCCCGCCTGCCCAAGACCCGGTCCGGCAAGATCCTGCGCGGGACCATGCAGAAGATTGCCGACAGCCTGGCCTTTAACACCCCGGCGACCATAGACGACCCCACCACCTTAGATGAAATCAAGGTGTCTTTGAAAGCTATCGGCTACGCCAAAGAATAACCCTGATCGGCCCTAGCTTCAAGTCGCACGGAAACAAACAGCCGCCGGTCGTCCCAATTGGGGTGATCGGCGGCTTTATAATTTTACCTGAGTTCGACCGTCTTTTTTATCTGCGTTAATCTGCGTAATCTGCGGATTAACTATATGGCCCTTGCCTCTAACCGCTTAGCCTAATCATAGACCTTAGGTTAAGCAGCTCCGATAATCCGCTCCATCCCGGTGAACACGAACATCTTCCCGCTCCGGACATATCCCACCAGGGTCATATTCAAGGTTTTGGCCATGCTCAACCCCAGACTGGTAGCCATATGTCTTGAGACCAAAACAGACACCCCCAGATGACCGGTTTTCATCACGATCTCGGAGGTGATCCGGCCGGTAGTCAGGAGCAGCTTATCATCCATCGGAATTTTTTTGAGGAAACATTCCCCGTAGATCTTATCCACGGCATTGTGTCGACCCACATCCGAATGGTGAATCAGCACCCCGGAGGCGTCGGCTAAAGCGGAATTGTGAACGCCGTGCGTTTCTTTGTATAATTCGGCCCGGGCCGACAATTGGCGCATCAATTCCAGCACCTTTTCCGGGTCAATGGTCAATCCCCCGGCGGCTTTTTTGATCGTTAAGGCGTCCAGGGCGCTGTAAAAGGTGGCCCCCCGGGCGCATCCCGAGGTAATGGTCCGCTTCATGAACAACTTGGCCGGCAACCCGACGGGCTCCTTGGTCCGGATATAGACCATTCCCTTGTCCCGGTCCACCTCCATGTCGGCAATCTGATCCGGGGATTGCAGCAACCCTTCCGAGGCCATAAACCCTACCGCCAACTCCTGGGGGTAATCCGGAATGCACAGCAGCGTGACTATCTCATCATCATTAAGAAAAATGGTCAGCGGCCGTTCCTCGGCCAACCGCACCTCCGCCTCATCAAAATTCCCGGCCCCGTACCGCCGGGCCGTCACCGGCATGGAAAAGTTTTCTTCCGGATTCATATTCCACGTACTCCCATAAATCTGTAGGTTAGCTTA
>JADFYA010000318.1 GCA_015233285.1 Deltaproteobacteria bacterium
GCCGATTATTCATGACTACTGCCCCGGCAATATCAGCGTCAACCGGAAGATCAAGTATGGCGACATAGACAAGGCTTTCGCCGAATCCGACTATGTCCGGGAGGATACCTTCCACGTCCACGCTGTGAGCCATGCCTATCTTGAGCCCTGCGCCGCAATCGCCCAGTGTGACCTGGACGGCCGGATCACGCTGTGGACCTCAACTCAGGTGCCCTACATTATCCAGTGTCTCCTGGCCTCAACCCTGCAAATGCGGGAAAACGACATCCGGATCATTAAACCCTTTGTCGGAGGTGGATTCGGCGGCAAAATGGAATTGCGGACCTGGGAATTTTGCGCCGCCTTCATGGCCAAGAAAACAGGCCGACCGGTGAAATTTACCCTGACCAGAGAAGAAGAGTTTTTGACCGGCCGGCGCCGGCATCCCATGAAAATCCATTCCAAGGTAGGTTTTAAGAAGGACGGGACGCTGACGGCCAAAGACCTAAAAATTTACCTGGATGGGGGAGCTTACAATGCCATGGGACCCACAGCCACCTTTTTATGCGGCAACTTTGGGGCCATGCTCTACCGCTATCCCAGTTACCGCTTTCACGGCCAACATGTGTACACCAATAAGCCTCCGGCCAGCGCCATGCGGGGATTCGGGGCGCCCCAGTCGATTTTTGCCACGGAATCCCAGATGAGCCTGGCGGCCGAAGAACTGGGCCTCGATCCGATTGACATTAGACTCAAAAACGCCCAGGTCAGTGGCGACACGATTCCTGATGTGGCCACCATATCAAGCTGCGGTTTCATTGAAGCCCTGAACAAAGTGGCTGAAATGAGCGACTGGAGAGAAAAGAGAAAAATGCTGCCGAAGGGCCGGGGGATCGGGATCGGGTGCTATAGCTTTATTTCAGGCGGCGTGTTCAACTGGTTCAACACCCAGTATCCTTTTTCGGCGGCCGAGGTGAGGGCTTTTGATGACGGCACGGCCCATCTGCTGACCATGGCCGCGGACATAGGCCAGGGGTGCGATACGGTCTTGAAGCAAATCCTGGCCGAAGCGTTTGGCCTCAAGATGGAAGACATCAGAATCACCTCGGCCGATACGGCCATCACCCCGCAGGCCGACCTGGGCGCCTGGGGCAGCCGGCTTACCCTGATGAACGGGAATGCCGTGCTCGATGCCGCCAATAAGATCAAGGCCCAGCTTTTCGGGGCTGTCTCGGCTCGATTCAACCTCAATGTCATCCACGAGATCGAGTGCAAAGACGGTAAAGTTTATCCCAAAGGCCGGCCGGACCGGAGTCTTTCCTTTGGCGAAGCTGTGGCTATGGCCCAGAAGATCAACCGTGGCGAGCCCCTGGTGGCGCGGGGATATTACACGCCGAGAAACAAGGGATTGGTTACGCCCTCCTTCAGCTTTGGGGCTCAGGTGGCCGAAGTCGAAGTGGATCAGGCCACCGGGGTGGTTCAGGTTCAGAAGTTTTGGACCGCCCATGACTGCGGCACGGCGATCAACCCGATGGCGGTGGAGGGACAGCTTGAGGGCTCCATCCAGATGGGACTGGGCTATGCTCTGTCGGAGCAATTCGTGATGGAGGGGGGGAAGACCCTCAACACTAATTTCCTGGATTACAAGATGCCGTCGTCCATGGATATCCCACCGAGTGAGGTCGTCCATATCGAAACCTATGAACCGGAAGGGCCGATGGGGGCCAAGGAAGCCGGTGAAGGACTGGCTATTCCCACCGCTCCGGCAATAGCCGATGCCGTGTGTCACGCCACGGGCTACCGGTGCAAAGACCTGCCCATCACCCCCGAGAAAATACTCCGGGCCAAGCGAGAGAGATGAACCCGCGGGCCAAGGTCGCCGACTAGAGTCTGAAGAGGAACCGATGACGGGAAACAAAGCAATTGCCGCCCTGGTGCTGGCGGCAGGGTATTCATCCCGAATGGGGGCGTTGAAGCCGTTGCTGCCCCTGGGACAATCCACGGCCTTGGAAGAGGTGGTCAGACGATTTCGCCAGGCCGGGATTGCGGACATCAGGGTGGTCACCGGACATCGAGCTGAAGAGATCGCCCCGGTCCTGGATCGCCTGGGCGTCAGGCAAGTCTTCAACGCCGAATATGACAAAGGCATGTTTTCCTCTATTCGGGCGGGACTGGGCACCCTCGGCCCCGGCATTGATGCCTTCTTTTTGCTGCCTGTAGATATTCCATTGATCAGACCGGGAACGATCACTGCCCTGGTCCAGGCGCGGAGGCAGCATAATGCCGATGTCATTTACCCTTGCTTTGAAGGCCGCCGCGGGCATCCGCCTCTGATCTCCACAGCTTGTGTGGCCGACTTGCCGCAGGATCAGGCCGGGGGACTAAGGGCTTATCTGGCTCAGCACGATGGGCCGGTCCTCGATCTGGAAGTGTTGGATGAATTCATCCTCAACGACTTCGATACGCCCGAAGATTATCAGCGGTTACAACTTATCTTCACCAAGGAGGATATCTCGACGGAACGGGAGTGCCGCGCCCTCTGGACCAGATACAATGTTCCGGAAAATGTGATCGCTCACTCCCGTTTGAGGCCGTCTTCTGCCGCGAGTTAAGACGTTCCTTGGAGATCCGGGATGATCGGTGGGGTTCAGGACGAAGGCGCCCTGTCCATCAGAACAAACTGTGAAACCTTAATTATGGGACTCTGTTAGGGCCTGAGTGAATTCATCCAGATTCTTGGCCATGATGGCCTGCTTGTGCAAGTTCTTTAGAGTGCCTATATCCTCCAGTCTGCTTATGGCTTCCACAATCAGAGCTGGAACCTGGCCAAATCGGATTTCCAGGCCGTCAATAACGTCTTCCCTGGCATTTCTTAGGATACCTTGCTGAAAACCTTACTGGACGCCCTTCTGTACTCCCTCATCAAATATGGTTTCCCTGATTGTAGGCATAACGTCACCTTCCCGGCCGGCCTATGCCTTATCGAAAAAATGGTCCAATTCTTTTGTGGTTAGTTTATCTCTGTCGAGAAGATACTGCCCCACGGTCCTCAAATAATTATCCCGGCTCCATCCGGCAGGCAACTCAGTAGATATCCGGGCCAGTTCAGTCAGCTTAGCCGGTAGGTTATCATCGTTGATGTATTTCTGAAGCAACAAGGTCATCCGGGTCTTGGCCGCGCCCCGAATGTTCTCGTCTTGGATGGCCGATAAGTTATACAGCAAGTATTCAAACTCAGGGAAGAACCGGGTGAATTCAGAATCCACATCAAAAAGCGAACTTAATGTGTACGGCCCCGCCCAGTTTGAAGCGCCGTGATATATCACTAACGGGATAACCACGGGCAGCGGCTTAGGAACCGGCTTCTGGTCCAGTAACTGGTTCCAGATTTGAGCCATATAACGTAACAGTTGCACCGGAACTTGCGGGTCGGTATAACTCTTGTGTTCCAGCAGCAAACACACATAAGCTGGTTTCGGTGATGTCGTCTGCACCCGGTAGATCAGATCGGCGAAGTGCGCCTGTTGCTTATCCACAAACGAATCCTTGACCATTTCCAGGGTATTCAGGTCAAGCAAGTGGAGAACCTGGTCGGGTAAATAATTGTTCAAGAAATCTCTATCCACGTCCTGGAGCGCCATTACCGGGTTGGTTTGATGAAAGACGGTAAGAAGACTTCGGCTTCGGCCAGGGCTTCCGGGAAGATGATTTTGCGCCGGCCGTCGGGGGTCCATTGAAAAAGGCAAACCACGGCCTCTTGTTTTGGGTCACTGCCAAAAATGATCTGGCCTCCCTGATGGAATCTCAAGCGGCCCATAGTCCCTTGGCGGTCCGTTTTCTTTATGGCGGCTACAACTTCTGCGGGGTCCAGTGTTCCTGCCTTTTCCATGGCCTCGACCAATAGGTAAACCGATTCATAGGCCGGGGCCGGGCCATGTCCCGATTCGATTTCCCGGCCGTACTTCCGCCGAAAGTTTTCAAAAAATTTGGTAGCCGGAGGATAACACCGGGAGGGCATGTCGCCCAGTTCGTAAACAAGCAGCATGGCCCCGTCAATCTGATGTTTATAGGTTGTCCAGGCCCGGGATCCGATCATGGGCGAGATATACCCGACCAGGAGGGCGGGAATTCCAAGTTGGCGCCACTGCAAGGCCAGAGTTTTGCTGGAAGGGTTATCGAAGATACTCAAGATCACTTGAGCCCCCGCGGCCCCGGCCTTGGCCAGGCCGATGGAAAAATCGGAATTGCCGGAAGGATAGTTTTCCTGCCCCAAAATCTCCCAGCCGGCCCTGGTAAAATAGAGTTTCATAAGTTGTGACGAAGTGGTTCTAGACCAAGCCACGTCCTGGTTCATGATAAAGACCTTGTTGAAACCGAATTTGGTGCGGAGGAATTTCATGTAATCGATAAGAAAATCGGCCAGGTATTTGGTATTCAGCCCCACCCGGAAAACATTGTCATAATGGGGGTTGGCCAGTATCTTGGCTTCAATGGCCGGCGTCATGGCAATGGCGCCCAGGAAAGGGACCCGGCGGTCAGCTATTATGTCCATTCCGGCCAGGATCACCT
>JADFYA010000319.1 GCA_015233285.1 Deltaproteobacteria bacterium
GGCAGGTCAATGGCGTTTGCCAACATATGACGAGCTAAAAGCCCTTACGAGCGGAACTGAGGCCATCCGTTCTTCCAGCCAGTACCTGTTTACCGGCCTCCAGACCTACTACTACTGGACTGGTACTACCGACTCCTTCGATCCCGCCACAGCGTTGTGCGTCGGCGTGTATGGTGGCTACGGGGGGGGGCATTGCCCTAAGAGCGGCTACCTCTACTGGTGGCCCGTGCGCGTCGGACAATAGAGCATTTGGCTATTTGATTATTTGGTGCTTTGCCGCGGTTGGACGTTCACGGCCGGCCTAACTACACTTGATGAAGTATTCGCATAGGCAGAGATAAGTATGAGCCCGCCTACTTCATATCAAAGAATTTGACCCAGATGACCGCGGCGATTTCGACGCTCTTGGGATTTCCCTGGAAAGGGATCTTCTTATCATCGGTGCTGACCGCGGAAAAACCCCACCAACCGGCGCGGGGGGCGGCATAAGTAAACACCCCGTTCTTGTCCGCCTTAATGCTCTGGGTGACCATATAGTCGTTGGGGGCCTTAACCTTCCCATCCTGATTATAAAATTCTACTTCCACCTTAGCCTCAGGCACGGGCTTGCCGTTGAGCATGACCACGCCTTGAAAGACGTTGCCCGCATATAGTCCGAACGGCCTGGACAGCGGCACTATTTCCGTTTTTAATCCCACCGGTTTGTCCCAGCCCTCATCGTCACCAAAGGCGGCCACATACGATTTGGTGTAATGGACGATATAGTGGTCTTCGGCCGGCTCCCAGTACGGCTGGGGCTCCATAAAAAAGCAGTAGACACCGGGACGGGTGACTTTGTAGTCCGTCTCCCAGATAGCGCCTTCCGTTAGCTTTTTCTCGTTAAGACTGCTCAACAAATCAACGTTCTTACCTTGCGCCGCCACCCCAAAGGCCTTGGGTTTGGCCAGATTCATCCCTTTGCCTTCCATGGGATGCCAAAACCGGGCCTCGATTTTGATGGATTTGGCATCATCTTTCATGACCATGGGGCTGGAAGGAATGATCATCCCGAAATGGGCCAGGGCCGGCCCGGCCGTTAACCCGATCAGAGCCAGTGCGGCCAAAATGGGTTTGATAAGAATGTTCATGTCTGATTCCTTCCGCTGGTTAGTGTTTGCCGAAGACGTATTTGCCGCCTTCAAAGATTTTGAAATCATAATACATGATCGCCCGGAAGTCGGTATAATCCTCGCCACCCAGCTTGTCATCCTGGGTGATGGAGATGCCCTGGAATTTAACCCCCAGTCCTTTGAGCATCCCATCGAATTTGTACTCAACGGTCAAATCGGTCTCCGTCGTGTCCGGTGTGGCCCAGCGTCCTTTGACCGAAGTCCGATAATCAGCGTAGGTCCCAAACGCAGTCAAGCCGGGCAGACCAATGGTGGAGAAATCATAACCTAGCGTGACCGACCAGGCGTCCTCACCGGCCAGGTTGCCATCATTGACGATGACTGAATTAAATCCGGGATAACCGCCCCAGAGATTCAAAAAAGGATGGGCGTCGTCATTGCTGGTGACGGCGAAGGTCAGCTCGGCCCCATAGGCTTTGACTCCGGCCCGGAGTCCGTACATCCGGGTCTGGATGGGTCCCCAAATGGCCCGGCCCACGTCCCGTTCATCACCGTATTGGGCCCCGCCGGTGAGAGTCCAAATTTCGTTTAGTTTATAGCTGTAGTCAGCCTGGAAGTAAGCGATGTTCATGAATTGGTGGGCAAAATAGTCCCACAATTGGATGTTCAGATCCGGCAGCGGGCCATAATAAATCCCGGCCATGGTCACGGGTTCTTCCGTATTTGGGAGGAGGGACATGTCCTTAAATGTCGTATCGTTGTAGTACTTCATTTTGGTGACCTGGGAGACAATAACCTGGGTGTTGGGAATGTCTTTATTGGTCAGGGTATAGGCCTCGAAGGTCCGGGGAGTCATGCGGATCTCATCCTGGTTAATAAACGGGGTGTCCATGGCTTGCCTGAACAACTTGACGCCGGTGTTTTTAAACACTCCCTGGAGGTAAGCCTCGCCTAAGACATTGTAATTTTTTTGTCCGGGTGCCAGAAGATTCGTATAGTCGGTGGGGTCGTGAAAAATGAGGCCGTTTGAGGTAAAGAAGGTCGCCCCGGCGTTGATCCCGTAAAGCGGCGAGGTCTCATAGTGCAACTTACCGCCGATGGCCATGGCTTCCGGACGGTCTAAGGAGGACAAGTTTGTTCGCATGAAGAAAGTTTTGACCTGACCGTTGAGTTCACCTTCGGTAAAGGCGCCGAGGAGGTCATCCGCGGCCGGGGCGCCGGTTATCATCCCAAGGGTCAGAACCAGGGCCAGGACCAATCTCTTCCCCAGTCGCAACAGGCCCGGCCCGCATCGGTTAATCAGAAGATACTGCGTGTTCATCCACTCCCCCCATGAATAGTCAAACCAAAGAATTGTTCCGGCCGGCCGGGTAGACTCGCAGCATTTCCCGGTCAATCCGGCGCCTAAAACAAGAATGGGCCACAAGATGACCTTCCCTTACGTTTCGCGTCAGGGTTAAAGGCATTCGTGGCCCTATTTTTTCGTCGCCGAAACGACTGGATAAATCTAATCAATTGACTGGTCGCATCAGCCAGGGCAGGGTTGCGGTCGCACCTTCACGGTGTCGTTAGTCGTACTGCTCACAACCAGTGGTGAAAAATCAGCCTGGTCCGGATCAGGAACCAGGCGGTCAAGCTTAAGGATTACCTGCCGCATATCATGATGGTTCATTCTTGTCAAGCAAATTCATCGCTTACCCAGGGCGCCGCGGCGCTCGACCAGGGTTAACCTGAACAGTCCCTTTTGTAAAAGAATTTTTCCTGCGTTTGTCCGGCAACATCCGCTGAATGGAGTTGACCCGCCGGGCGGGACCTATTATAATAACTTGAGTCCGACGTGTCCCATTAATTGGGAAGCCGAAATGTATCCGCAGATGGCGCAGATGAACGCAGATGGATGAGACCCACAGGCGCATTCGATTATTGGTATATCCATCACCCTGGAGTACCCCGGCGAGGAAGCTTTATGGCCATGTTATCGCAAATACAATATCCGGAGTTTGACCTGACGGAGATCATCAACGGGGAGGAGATTGTGGGCCCAAGTCCATTTAGTTATCATCAGCAGATCGTTTTTGACTTCGGCCTTTATCTCCGTTTATATGTGGATACGCTGGGGTTGGGGCGGGTCTACATCTCTCCCCTGGATGTCATTTTTGAAGAAGGCGTTAACGTCCTTCAACCGGACATAATCTTCATCAAGAAAGAGAACCTCGCCATCGCCCAGGACTGGATTCGAGGCGTGCCCGATCTCGTGGTCGAAGTCGTGTCTAAGGGGTCAGTGTCTAAGGATATGGCTACAAAAAAGGATATCTACCAAAAATATCAGGTCCCGGAGTATTGGATCATCATCCCGGCCATGGAGGCGGTGCAGGTATTCGTGTTGGAGGATGGTGTTTATCGACTGCATTCCTTCGCGGAAGGGGAAGGCCGGGTAAGGTCTATGGTCGTTGAAGGATTTGAACTGGATATTAAGAAACTACTACAGCCTTGATGCTGCGATGATTCCTGATGATTAAGGATAGTCCAATTGACTTCCAGGCCGGGATAGCCTATAATCACTTTTCATGAGTATCAGTATCTTAGAAACACTAAATCCGGAGTCGAAAATGAGCCAAGAGGAAAGACCAGTCTGTCCCCACTGCCGGCAAGAAATGAAGAAATGGTATTGCCCCGACGTCTCGACCTGGGGCACGGAGTTTCAATTCGTTTGCTTCAATGACGATTGCCCCTATTTCGTCCGGGGCTGGGACCATATGATGAAGACCCAGAATGTTCAGGCCTCCTACCGCCACCGGTTCAACCCGGACACTAAGGAAACGGGGCCCTTGCCGGTTTGGTCTAAGGATAATTACAAGAATCAAATAGCGGACTAGACATTAACGTGGCCGCGCCGAAACTTGCCCTGGGCCTGCCGGGACTCGGTGGACGGCCTCTTTTTTAATGTGTTTTACCCCTGCCGGCATAAATGCCACTGGGGGAAAGAATGGACGAGAGATCATGATCAAAGCCGATAGAAATGATCCCTGCCCCTGTGGCAGCGGGAAAAAGTTTAAAAAATGCCATCTGGGCCGGGAACACGAACTGGTAACGGACCGGATGGATCTCAATCTCCCTAAAGACGCCGAAAAAATTGCCGACCTTCCGGAAGTAACCTATGGACGATCCAGGGAATTTAAAGATGGGCTGGATCTTGAGGAACTCGCCGGGGTGCACATCGGGATTAAGTTCATCGACCTTAGAGACTACCTCAAACTGGGCTTTTCCGGGATGGATGCGCCGGCCTCGGGACAGAGCGCCGGACTATTCGTCAACCCGATCAAAACAAATAAAATAGACCGGGATAATATTTACATAGCCATCACCCCGGCCGTTGACGATTCCACCCTGATTCACGAACTGGCCCATGTCCTGGACTTCC
>JADFYA010000031.1:0-644 GCA_015233285.1 Deltaproteobacteria bacterium
CGTCGGTCAACGGTGTGGTCAGATAGTAGGTGACCGGTGTCAGCTCGGTACTCAAAATGTCACCTCCAAATGGCGGTTGGCGTGGCACTGGATGTTAACCGCGACCGGAAAACTGGCAATGTGGCAAGGCATCATCTCCAGGTGGACGTCCAGCGCCGTAGTCCGGCCCCCCAGACCTTGCGGTCCCCAGCCCAGGTTGTTTATTTTTTCCAAGAGTTCTTCTTCTATGGCCGCCAATTCCGGGTCAGGGTGTCTTTCCCCGACCTGTCTTAACAAAGCCCGCTTGGCCAGAAGCGGAGCCACCTCAAAGTTACCGCCGATGCCCACGCCCACGATCATGGGCGGGCAAGGATTGGGTCCCGCATCTTTGACCGTCTGGATGACCAGTTCTTTGGCCCCGGCCAATCCCTTAGATGGAGGGAGCATGGCCAAACGACTCATATTTTCACTGCCCCCGCCCTTGGGGACTACCCAGAGGTGAACCTTATCCCCCGGAACCAGCCGAAGATGAATAATGGCCGGCGTATTGTCTCCGATGTTCTTTCGAGTAAAAGGATGGCAGGTGGATTTGCGCAGGTAGCCTTCCTGGTAGCCATCCCTGACTCCGTCATTAATCGCATGAGAGAGATCGCCCCCTGTCAGAC
>JADFYA010000031.1:683-15828 GCA_015233285.1 Deltaproteobacteria bacterium
GATGCCTTCTTCCCTGGCGATCCGGGCATTCTCGATCAATTGATCCAGGATATCCCGGCCGACGGGAGAGGTTTCTTTTTCCTTGTAGCGGACAAAGGCATCCAGGGTGTCCTGCCCCAATTCTCGATTGGCTTTAATGGACAAGTCTTTGACCGCGTTACGAATAGCCGTAACAGATATTTCTTTCATGAGTTAAATCCGCACCTGGTCTGACATAAAGGCTGGAAGGCCAAATTATGGCGTTTTCAATTGTCGGGGACGCTGAGGGTGGAGACTATACGAATTCAGTATGATTTTGTTATATGCCCCTGATACCTGATTGTCAATAGATTTTGTATTTTTTTTGGTCTCCGCGCCTATCCGTCTCCACCGATAAAAATCGAAGATATCGTGACATCTTCAATCGACCCGAAGTCCAATCAGGAAATAAGTTAACTTGATTTTTTCTTGACTATTTTCCCATAATAGATAAAACTGTGGTTATGAAATGGACGGTGCATATTCATCAAAGAGCCGGCAAAAGCATTGATATGTTGACCTCCCGGATAAGACTCAAGCTGGCAGCGCTCATCAACGACATAGAGACTCAAGGCCCGATGTGCGGCCACTGGCCTAACTACGGCCATCTCGGTCATAATAAGTACCATTGCCATTTAAAAAAAGGAAAACCTACCTACATTGCTGTTTGGAGAATGTCATCCAGAGAAAATAGAATAGTGGAGGTGGTATATGTTGGAACCCACGAAAAAGCACCATATTGAAGACCCGGTTGGGCTCAAATTTATTGGCCCACCCGATAAAAAAAGCGAAGCCATTAATCTTATGAAGTCGTTAGGATTCCAATATGACACCGAACCTGATTCGATCCCCTGGCGGGAATGTTTCCCGGAAATTACCGACCAAAACCTGCCCGGAAAAGTGCTGGCCGGGATGCGCTACCGGGAGGAGCTAACTCAAGCCCGGTTGTCCAGTATGACCGGACTTTCGAGGCGACATATCTCCGAAATGGAAAACGGCAAACGGCCGATAGACAAGGAAACAGCCAGGAAGTTAGCCAAAGCCCTCCGGACCAGTTATAAGAACTTCATTACCACATGAGTCTTATTCTTATCGGGGATAGTTAGACGTCTTACCTTAAATCAGGCAGTCACATACCGAAAACCGGCAGCGGAGCCTGATCACCTGCCCGTCGGAAATTCCTATAAGGCACAGGCTAGTCGATGGACCATCTGATCACCTGGCCGGCGGGTTCACGGCTGGAGCGGAAGCGATTGGCCGGCGCCTCGGCCGCCTCGTACCCCAAAGCCACCGCCATGACTATCCGGTGATCCTCAGGAATAGGCAGAAAGGCTCTGACCACCTCCGGATAACGGCATAATGCAGCTAAAATACAACTGCTTACACCCCGTGACTGGGCCAAAAGACAAATCGTCTGAAGTAAGGCGCCGCAATCCATGATTGAATAATGCCCCAGATCTTGATGCACGCCCACATAGACGAAAACCGGGGCGCCGAACCCCTGGAACATATTCACATAATGAGCCTGCCGCTGATCTGCGTCATCTCTCGCTACGCCCATGGCTCCAAACAGATCTTTGGCCACGTTCATATACCGCCGGGTGTGTTCCTCAGGCCAGGTCTCCGGCATTTTCAAATCCGGACACTTCGGCTCGTCCCCCAGGAGCTTGGCCGCCAGTCCGGTTCGAATCTGATCAGCTGTTTTCCCGCCGGCCACATATATTTCCCACGGCTGGGTATTACCCCACGAGGGGGTCCATAGAGCAGTCTCCAAAATATCCTTCAGGACCGATGCGGGAATCTGATCGGGCTTAAAACCACGAGTGCTTTTTCTCATTCCGACCGCGTCAAAAACATCCATAACCCTCTCCCATTATTCTTCCTCCAGAAAAAAACGCCAGGCGCAAAACCACTCAGCCGGGTGATCATCGGGTGGGCAACCCAGGCATTCGGTTTTGATCCTGGGGTCGATGGACTCGGCAAAACTCGGATATTCGGCCATTCCACCGGACTTACAGGGGTAATCATCCAGCCCCTTCCGTTTCCTAGCCGCCTGAACCCGGCAATTATTCATCTGAAATACGAAACTATTATCCGTCTCCTCGGATACCGATTGGTGGTTAATGGTGGCGTAAAGACGAAACTTCAGGGCCTCCTTTAATCCTTCCAGGCCGGGCCGGTCCGGTAAGTCGAGAAATCGTTTGATAGACCAGGCTTCAAAAGGAGAGAAACGCGCCCAACAGGAATCGTTGCACCGTTTAGCATCAAACATTCCTCTGGAAAATTCCACCGCCTGAAACCAGATACCGTCGTTGGCCAGCCAGTTGGCTGCGGCGCCTTCCTTCAAGGCCAGCAGAGTCTCTTCCGGCAGATCAAGCAAAGGCTGGGGCAGGCCGTCCTTCATTTCAAAGCCTAATATCTTAGCCATCCGGTTCAGTTGGATTTGAAAGCTTCGGTCGTAAACGTCATTAAGAATGTCCATGGCCTTTTCCCGCCCTAACTGGCGCCACAGCTCGGCCATCCACATGGCGTGATGGATCATGGTCCGATGAAAAAAATCGATGATCAGCCGGGCAGTATCTTGCCGGCTCAACCCTTCGGGAAAGCTGATGTCTTGAGTCATCGTTTATCGTCCTTTCTTAAATCTAAGCCTCGGTCGGCCAAAGTTCAACACATGATAGCAAGCGTTTGTGGGTTTCGTCCATCTGCGTTCATCCGGGCTATCTACGGATTGATCTCTGCCTCCTAATTAATAAACCTCGCCGACCGCAGGTTATGTCGAGCACAGGCGGAAACCTTCAATACTGGGGTTGATCCCGCTTAATCAAACAAGTAACTAACTTTAATATATAACTCCCGGTCACGACCGGGCACGAGGCTGCGGTAACCCCGGGTTTCATAAGAGGTGTTCAGTATATTATTCAGGTAAATTCCTGTCTTGAGATTCTTCATGCCTAAAGATTCTGAGGTTATGGCCAGGTCTCCTTTAAGATATGGAGCTAAGTCGTGATCATTGGATACGATATAGCTTGGGATATCTCGTCTGCCTACGTATAACCACCGGAGTTCTCCCGTAAGTTGAGAAGTGAGGCGGGCCTTTACTCCGAAATTGGCCAGACCTCCCGGAACGAGATTGACATTCTCTTCAATATAGTAATACAGCGGCGTTCCGGTGCTCCACGGTGGATGGGCCTTTAGTCCGCCGTCATCGAGTAAAGAAATATTGGTGAACAACTCCACCTTTTTCCAGGGCCAATAATTTAAGGATAATTCCGTCCCCTTGACTGAAACATTTTCCCGCACCAGGCTGTCGGGTGATTCATAGAGCTGCTCGACGTCATAATAAAACGGGTTTATCCGGACGGAGAACACGTCTGTCTTGGTATAACCCAACTCCAGGTCAAAGCTTTCCAGCCTCTCCGGGGTAACATTGGAGTCATAGGTGTATACCGTCAGGGCCGGGGTCCGGAATGACCTCCCATAGAGCGCTTTAAAATGGAATCCGGCGCCGATTTGCCAGCTCAGGCCCAACCTGGGATTGAACACCCCGTCAAATTTGCTGTGTTTGTCGAAACGAACTCCTCCGGTCAATTCGATATCTTTGACTGGCTGATATTTATCCTGCATATAGATTGAGAAAAGATCTGAATCAAAGCCGGGATACAGACTCACACCGCGAAATACCGGAAAGTTGGGCAGGCTCAAATCAAAGGTAGTGTCTGAGCCTCTATTGTGCTTATAAGTCAAACCCAGGGAAGCAATATTCCGATCCAAACTAGTGATGTCCAGCCGCGCTTCCGTCCCGTATTGAGAATTGTCCTGGTGCAGTAAATAGTAATCGGTTTGCTCCTTGTTCTCGAAATACTCCGCAAAACCGCGGACGGTCAATTGGGCCGGCCCTAAGTCATTGGTGTACTGAGTTTGAAAGAAAGAAAACGGTGTCTGTCTGACTCCGCTATAAACTATTGGAAAAAATATAATCCCTCGATCGTTGAAGTGATTCTCAACGGAGGAAAACCGGCCGGACATCTCCAGATGATCTCCCAATTTCATCTTCATGTAAAACTCGCGAAAGACGTCGTCGGAATTACCTGTGGCCGATTGGGGAAAGCCTTCGGTGGAATTATAACTCCCGGAAATAAACAAATCGACGTTTTTCTCTTTATATCCAGAGGTCACACTGGTCAACCGGGTCGCTTGAGGCCCGGCCATGACACTCACCTCTGTGCCGTTCAGGTTGGCCCCATTTCTGGTGACCAGATTGATCACCCCGGAAAAGGCATTGGCACCCCATAGGGCTGATCCGGGTCCCCGGACAATCTCGATCTTTTCGATGGTGGCCAGAGACAGGTCATAGCCGCGGGGATAGTTCTTGGCGGACGTATCATTGGCAAATGGTACACCGTCCATGATAACCAGAAATGAGTCTGGAATACCTCGAAGATAGATCCGATTCTTTCTTTCGTCCTGTTCGACGAAAAAGCCGGGGACGCGCTCTAGAACCTCAGCCAATGTTTTTAGCCCTGATTGCTCGATCTCTTTACGTCCGATAACGGTCACTGCGGCGGGAGCCTTTTCGGTCGGTTCAAGGAAACCTGAAGCAGCCGAGACCATATGAAGATGCTCTCCAATGAACATGACCTTTGTTTCACCTATCAGATCATCAATACCTTCAGTCCGGGAGCCCCCATTAGCCGTTCCCAGGCCGACTCCGATAAGGGCCATTCCCACTAGGATGATCACCGCATCCACAAAGGCGGCCCTAATTAGAGTATCTGATCTCCGGAGGAACATGAGTTTTCTATTCCTTATTTTAGGTTCTTTAGTTTGATCCGAAATTTTCCCCGGCTCAAGCCCAACAGCTCAGCCGCCCGGGATTGGTTGTACATGCTCATCTTTAAGGCCTGCTCGATCAATCGCCTCTCAATTGCCTCTATATCAAGCCCCTCAGGGGGAATGGTCATGGTTTCCTCGGCCATCGCCGGGCGGCCGGGTTTGGATCTGTTTTGGATAAATGACAGCACCTTTTCGTCTATCCGCCCATCTGACGATAAAATCGCCGCCCGCTCAATGGCGTTTTCCAGTTCTCTCACATTACCGGGCCAGGTATGGTTGGTCAAGATGCGGCGCGATTCATCAGTCAAATATCCCTTAGGCCGAGCCTTGTCTTGGGTAAACTTCTTAACAAAATACTCAGCCAGCGGCACGATGTCCGCCGGTCGTTCCCGCAACGGGGGGATATTAATAGGGAACACATTTATCCTGTAGAACAGATCTTCGCGGAATTGCCCGGCCGCCACCATGTCGGTCAGATTCCTGTTTGTCGCGCAGACAACCCGAACATCAGCCCGCCGCGCTTTGGACCCGCCAACCCGTTCAAATTCCTTTTCCTGAAGCACCCGCAAGACCTTAGCCTGGGCATTGGCGTCTAAGTCGCCAATCTCATCTAGAAAAATAGTTCCGCCCTGAGCCAACTCAAACTTACCCGGCTTAGTCTTGTCAGCCCCGGTAAAGGCCCCTTTCTCGTGGCCGAACAATTCACTCTCCACCAGGTTGGGGCTGATTGCAGCACAGTTGATGGCCAACAAGGGGCGATTGGCCCGGGGGCTGTTAAAATGGATGGCCTTGGCAATAAGTTCTTTGCCCACCCCGCTCTCACCCAGAATCAAGGCCGTGGTGTCGGCGCTTCTGGAAACCAGGGCGGCTTGTTTGAGGATTTCCAACATATTCTCTGAGTTAGCAATAATATTAGAAAAATCAGCCCCTTTGGCTAATTCGTCCTTCCATATCCGCCTTTCTTCCGCCAGCCTGGAAAAGGCCATGCCGCGCCGCACGGCCACCAACACCCTCTCCTCATCAAAGGGTTTGGTAATATAATCCAAGGCCCCGGCTTGCATCGCCGACACGGCTGAACTAACCGAACCAAAGGCCGTGATCATCACCACCGGCAAATCAGCGTCCTTAGCTTTGATAGCCTTAAGCAGTTCCATGCCATCCATCACCGGCATCTTGATATCGGTGACCACCAGGCCGATCTCACCCCGTTCCAGCTTTTGCAGCGCCTCGCGGCCATGCTCTGCCGTGTCCACCTCAAATCCATCCCCTTCCAGGATGATCTTGAGAATATGCCGCATCTTCTTTTCATCTTCGACCACCAGTACCTTGCTCATAGGGACACCATTGTTTCCGGTTCAGGGATTACCTGATGGATGTCCTCCATCGCCTGACCATCTTCCTGATTATCAGCTAAGGGTAACCTCAAAATAAATTTGGCCCCATGGGGATAATTTTGAGCGACCTCAATAGTCCCTTTATGGTAATCAACTACCTTTCTGACCAGGGCCAATCCAAGACCTGCCCCCTTCTCTTTAGTGGTAAAAAATGGATCGAAAATCTTCTCCGTCAACTCCGGCGACAACCCGGCCCCGGTGTCCGCAAACGAGATCGTGGCCTGACCGTCTTCATGAAACGCCTTTATGGTGACCCGGCCCTTTTCTCCAGTAATGGCCTGGTAGGCATTATACATTAAATTCACCACGGCCTGGGTCAACGCCCCCCGGTCACCCATGACCAGGCAGGGCTCGTCTTCTGCCTCTACATTCAGGTCAATAGTCCGGCCTTCTTCCGTCACAGGAAAAACCATCGAGGCGACCTGGTCCAGTACAAAGTTCAGGTCCACCGGCTTCCATTCCTTCGGGCCGGGGCGAGAAAAAGCCAAGAATTCTTCGACCATATGGTTCAGCCTTTTAACCTCGTCCGTGATGTATTCAGCCATGGTCAGGCGCAACGGAGCATCTTCCTTATGTTTCAACAGGATACCCAGAGAACCGTGAATAATGCCCAGGGAATTTTTCAGCTCGTGGGCGATGACCGAGGAAAAGCGGCCCAATTCAGCCATTTTCTCTTTTTCCATCAACCGCTGGTACGTCTCCCGGAGTTCCCTTTCTTTCATGATCAAGGCATCAACCATCCGGTTAAAAGACATGGTCAGCCGACCCACTTCGTCCCGACTGGAGACATTCAGACTGCTAATCCAGTGGCCATCAGCGATTTCAGAAGTGGCCCGGGCCAGCCTGACGACCGGTCTGAGCATCAATCTAGCCACCCAAAAAGCCGCCAGGCCAAAAATAACCCCCACCGAAGCCGCCAGATATAGAATTTTGAGTCGGAGGCGACTTAACGCGTCCAAGACCTCAGCCTTGGAAAAGGTCACAGCAACGGATCCCAAAACTCTTGAAGAATTATGGGACGGATTATTCGCGGTGATGTTCCGGTCAGCGTTATCGCCCTCAAAAAACAAATTTATTCTATCAGTTACCTCACCTTTGGTGGGTCGCATAGTCACCGAGCGAACAATTATTCTTCTTGGTTCCTGGGCCTTGGCAAAAGAGCCTTTTTGCTCCAGCAACACATCTCCCTGGTTGTCAAGGATCCGGACCTCAATGACATCTCCTTCCCGGGCCAAATTTTCAGCCAAAGGAGCAATCAGGGATTTGTTGCCGATTAACAACCCCAGTTCCGCATTCAAAGCCAGATTCGTCACTAATGCTTCACCTCTTTTTTCGAATTCAGCATTTAAGACGGCTTCCGAATGATGCAGCACCAGGGCCGTATAAATGGCCGACAAGATCAAAGTCATCACGACTACCCCGAGCGATATTTTTATGGTTAGACTCAAGCCTTTAATCATGGGGTCATCTCGTCAATATCGGCTCGGACCTTTGGGGGTAGAGTGATTTTCAATCTTTGGGCAACCCTTTCATTAAAGATCAGCCGAATTTTTTCCGGCGGATGAACGAGTGGACCGGGTAATTGACCAGCTTGCAGCAAGTCTCTGACCAGCCGTCCGCATTGATGGCCCAATTCATTATAATCTAAAGCAAAGGATAGCACCGCCCCGTTTTGAGAGAACCACCGGTTGAAGCCGACCACCGGTATCCCCTTAAACAAAAGTTTCTTGACCAAAAGGCTGACCACGTCCTCTAAGATGACCATTTGGTCGGGAATAAACAGGAGAACGTCGGCGTCGAAGTCAGGTAGGTCGGGTATTTCGGGGACCTCTGAGGTAGTATTAACCAAAAATGGTCGAATCACCAGTCCTAAGTCAGAGGCCACGCGTTGAAATTCCTCCACAAGATGCTCATTCTTGTCGGCGGAATGGATAATGGCGACCTTTTTTCGGCCCGGCAACATGGTCTTGATCACTTGAAGCTGAAATTCGGGCGGGATATTGAGACTTACACCGGGATAGGACGTGCCCTTGGACAAAATCCGGTCAGGATTTAAGACGGCACAAAAAAATCGTTTGAACTGATTCGAGGTCACGGCCAGTAGATAGGTGGCCTCAGGTCCCACCGCCACCACCATCTCGGGGGATGAAGCGAGAGACTGAATAATGGTCCGGCCTTTGTCTATGTCACCGGAAAACGAAATAATCCTGGTATGCGTTGCCCCCATTATCTTAAGAATGCCCTGAGCCGCCTGGTCATAAGGGATGATATCAGCGCTCTGGAGAACCACCACGCCTTCGCCGGCCGTGACGATGGCGGGAAAAAGCAACAGCATCAGAGCAGATATATATATTATTATGAGGCGAACATTTATCATAGCCGATAGACCGGCACCATTCCTAATAATTGACGGGAGAGGCAGGGAAAGAGGTCTTCCAAAAATCGGGCAAGCCGTCCCTGTCCCATTAGATAACCCATAGGGATATAGACTATATGTTTTGTACCCAGGTCATGTCAATACCAAACGTGGCCAGGGAACTGGAATTATTGATCTGTAGGCGGTCGGGAAAAGGCAGCCGCTGGTCCGGGAGCATCACTTCCAGGGCCGGCGGGACCTGGACGTCCCGGAGAACTAATACCCCTGATCCTTGAACCAGGAGATGGTCTGGGCCAAACCTTGATGGATAGGGATTTGCGCGGTAAAGCCCAATTCTTGGGTGGCTCTGGTGCCGTCGGCGCCACGCAAATTAATGTCTTCAAAATTCGGCCCAAAAACGGACCTGGAGGGGACATGGATAATCTTTGATTTGGATCCGGTTAAGTCCAATATGGTCTGGGCCAGATCAACAATGCGGACATGTTCCTGGCTGCCGATGTTATATACCCGGCCAATGGCCTTATCCGACAATGCCGCGGCCTGGGTGCCGGCCGCAGTATCGGCCACATAGGTAAATCCCCTCTTCTGGCACCCGTCATCGTGAACCGTCAGAGGCTGTCCGGTTAGGGCCTGGACAATAAATTTAGCCACCACACTGCCGTATCCATCACCGGCCAGACGCGGCCCATAGGCATTGAAATACCTGACTATGGTCACCGGCAGACCCTGGTGGGCCAGCGCCATAGCCAGATGCTCACCATAGAGTTTAGACACGGCATATGACCAGCGGGGCGCCGACGAAGGGCCCAAAACCAGATCATCGGACTCAGAAAAAGGAATATGCCGGGATTTCCCGTAGACTTCAGATGAAGAGACGACCACCGTCCTGGTCTGGTGTTTAAGAGCCTCCATCAGGACCACGCGGGTGCCTTCCACATTTACGTGCAGGGTGTTCAACGGGTCATCCAGGACATGTTTCACACCCACCACCGCAGCCAGATGAAAGATAACCTGGTGTTCCACCACCAGGTCAGCCAGCAAACGACTATCGGTGACGCTTCCCGTGACCAGGGAAAACCGAGGATTACCCAAATTATGAGCCAGGTTGGCGGTCCGTCCCAAGGACAGATCATCCACCACGGTCACTCCGGCGCCCTGATTCAGCAACCGGTCTACTAGATGTGAGCCGATGAACCCGGCCCCTCCGGTCACCAGACAGCGTTTATTTTCTATGGTTGAACGTAGCGTCATCACCTTGTCCGATGTCTAATCGTCTCCAAACGACTTTGTTAATGATCGCATCAAGATACACGGTAAATTTTCCGTTGGGGTCCCAACCGTTAGACGTTGAGAGGATTGCCGGCTCTCTATTGATTAAAATGCTCCTTGACGATCCGCCTTACTTCGGCCAAAGACCGGCTCTCCTCACCAAAACTGGCCGTACCAGACAAGTCGGCATTAATAATGGCCTGTTCATAGGGCAAGAAGCCTAAAAACTCAAAATCGGGTACATTTTTTCGCAGGAATTCTTCGTCGGCGGCGTCACGGATCTTGTTACCCACCAGCGAAATTTTTTTCACTCCGATATCCCCAGCTAACTGGCGGATATGATTTGCCGTTTCAATACTTCTTCGGCCCGGTTCCACCACCACGATCAACCGGTTCACCGCACCGGCCGTGCCGCGTCCCAGATGCTCTATGCCGGCTTCCATATCCAGCACGACCACCTCGTCCCGGGCCAAGATCAGATGGCTGATAAGGACCTTCAATAAGGTGCTTTCCGGACAGATGCACCCGCCGCCGCCCTTCTTAACACCGCCCAAGACCATCAACCGGATATTGCCACTGGCCTTAGACAGCTTTTCCGGCAAGTCGGCCACATGGGGATTGAGTTTAAAAAAGGCGCCCATGGTCCCGATCTTGGACTCAGTTCTTTCTTCGTTCAATTCCTTCATTTCCGAGATGGGCGTGATATCGGCCGCATTTTCAAATCCTAAAGCCGCGGCCAAATTAGCGTCCGGATCGGCATCGATAGCCAGGACCCGATGGCCTTGTTCGCTCAACACCTTAACCAACAAAGACGCAAAGGTGGTCTTCCCTACTCCCCCCTTACCGCTGACAGCCAACTTCATATTTCTCTCCTTTCACGCATAGTGAACTTTTTCCTAAGGGTCGACGAATCTCACCCACTCCTGGCCATGCCCATGAGCGGATATATGGCCAGGCCGGCAATAACGGCCACATCCTCCGCCTGAAAAAATGAGGTGATATTTTCATCAAACAACACATTTCCATCCGGAGGAAACTCTTCATCTCCGGGCCAGATGACCAACGTCACCGGCACGTAAGGCAAAACATTAATCTGCACAGCCACTCCGGAGTGTTCTACCGGCGCTCCGCCCAAGACCGGGGCCAGGTTGAGCAATTTCTCCGGAGTCTGACCAAATGTGGATAACAACGGGACCTTGGCTCGTTTTTCAAAAGCCGAATAATAAAATTCTCCGGCCGGGACTTCCCGGAAGGTGATTAACTTCCCTTTGGGGGGGCGCCCCTGAGGTGCATTCAGATAGTGCAGGATGATTACCTTGCCTTGAATAGACACGTCCGGTCCTCCATCCAGCACTGCTACCTCACCCCCCGGTGCAGAGACCTGGATGAGGCGATTCAAGAAAACTAATTGGATATGTCCTTCAGAAGTTAACTTTGCCCCGGTGCCGGCCGCAGCTTGATGGGGATCCCGGTTGATGAACTCTTCCCTAGCCAGCCGATAGGCGGTTTCATAATCATCTATTCTAGCCACTCACATCTCCTCGAGTCTGTATTCGTTGCCGGATGCCTTTATACCCGGAGCCATGATAGGTGACCAGGCCACATCGAAGCTCCAGATTAAGTCAGTCATATTGGATTTTCCTCGGCCTTCTACTCACCTTGATATTTTCTTACCGGGTTATGGAGATTATGGCAAGACCAAAAGGTATTCTCTTATCATTTTTTGCGGCGTTTAAAACAAAACCAGAGCCTGCAACGATTCAATTTACGTGCACAAAATTTTCAACAGAGACATTTTTACTTGTATCCCGCTCCTATTATAGCTTAGTGTGATTGCATGATATCTCAATCTATTCCAGCAATATAATTTTCATGGCCCGACCTACGGCGACCATGAAGCCAGCCATAATCAGTCGTGTCTTCCATGAAATAGCCCCAAGAACCCGGCAAACCGGCGGCTGATAATCTAATGTATTCAGTGAAACCACGAATCAGCAGGGAGGCTTTATGAAACAAGTGAACTTTAGAACCAAATTGCTGGGCACTCTCATGCCCATTGCCGTAATCACCATCGGGGCGCTGTCGATCTTGTCCTACCGGGCTGCATACAAAGGCATAATGCTTCAGCAGGAGGCCAACATGCAAAGCATGGTTAGCTCGACAGTTGATTGGCTGGCCACCTGGGAAAAGGATCGGGAAAGAGAATCGGTGCTATTGACCCAGACCGGCGTTTTCCAGGCGGCCTGTCAGGGCAAGCGGATGGATGAGGCCCGGAAAAGACTTGTATTGATATATAAGGCCTCACCTTTTTACGAAAATGTGTTCTTGGCTGATACCGAGGGCAAGCTGTTCATGGATTCCATCGACGGCAAGTCTGTAGGGGTGGAAATTGCGAAGATACCAGGATACGCTGCCAATGCAGAAAAGGCCGGGCAGGGTCAACTTTGGATCAGTGATGTCCAACGATCCCCCGCCACAGGTCGACCAGTGATTCTAATTACCTCGCCGATCCAAGTTGACGGGCAATATGTCGGTATCATGGGTACCCCGATTGAACTGCAAAACTTCTCGGAATCATTCATAAATAATGTCAAAATCGGGAAGAACGGTTACATGTTCATGTTGGATGCCAAAGGAACAATCCTGGCCCACCCCGACAAACAGAATATTCTAAAAACAAACCTGGCGGAACAGGAATTTGGACGGAACATACTTGCCCAAAAAAACGGATCATTGACCTATCACTGGCAAGGAGCAGAACAAATTGCCTATTTCGCTACCTATGCCAAAAACGGCTGGTTGCTCGTGGCCACAATCAATAAGTCGGATTTCCTCGAACCGGTCAGGGACATCAAGAATCTCTCGATTACGCTCGGAGGATTGGCGGTTGTCCTGCTCTCCCTGATCATCTGGTTGATTTCCACCAGCGCCTTCAAGGTCGTCAGCCGAGCGGTCGTCGGTTTGAGCGCCGGCAGTGACCAGGTGGCTACCGCCTCCTCGCAAGTGTCCATGGCCAGTCAATCCTTGGCTGAGGGGACCGCCACCCAGGCGGCTTCGATAGAACAGACGTCTTCTTCCCTAGAGGAGATGTCATCCATGACGAAGCGCAATGCTGATAACGCCAATATCGCGAATAATTTAATGAAAGAGACGAAAGAGATCGTCGCCGAGGCGAATACCTCCATGTCCCACCTGACCTCATCAATGGGAGAGATTACTAAGGCCAGCGACGAGACATCAAAAATTATCAAAACAATCGACGAAATCTCCTTCCAGACAAACTTGCTGGCTCTTAATGCCGCGGTAGAAGCAGCCCGGGCCGGAGAGGCCGGAGCCGGATTCGCTGTAGTGGCCAACGAGGTCCGAAATTTAGCCATGCGGGCGGCCGAGGCGGCTAAGAATACAGCCGGCTTAATCGAGGACACGACTAAAAAAGTCAAAGACGGCTCCGACCTGGTCCTAAAAACAAACCTGGTATTCAACCATGTGTCGGAAAAAGCATCCAAAGTCGCTGAGTTGGTCGGTGAAATCGCCGCCGCTTCGACGGAACAGGCCCAGGGCATTGACCAGGTCAGCCGGGCAGTGGCCGAGATGGAGAAAGTAACCCAACAAAATGCGGCCACAGCCGAGGAATCTGCGGCAGCTTCTGAGGAAATGACTGCTCAGGCTTTATCCATGAGAGGCATTGTGACGGAGCTAGCGTCCATTATAGGTGGTATGCAGCAAGAAGAAATAGTTCAGAAGCCTAAGTCAACCAGAAGCGAACCAATTCCAGCCGCCCGACGAGTCTCTGCGGGACCTTCGGCCAGGTCGCTCGTTCCATCCGGGGTGATTAAAGGAACTGATAGCCCCAGGCGCCGGAAGGAAGCCCGACCAGAACAAGTAATCCCGATGGTTCAAGACGATTTCAAAGACTTCTGATCTCGATGCGGCTCATAACAGGAATAAAAATCTTAGGGGTTATTTTTCCGGATGGTCTTTGAGGACGCGGGATTGGAAGAGAGTTTCCACTTCCCGTTTGAATTCGGTGATATCTTTGAATTGCCGATAGACGGAAGCAAATCGCACGTAGGCCACCTCGTGCATTTTACGTAGTTGGTTCATCACCCGTTCGCCTATATCAGTGGATGGAATTTCTTTTCGGCCGGATTCTTGAATGTCTGCTTCCAACTCGTTGATGAAGGCCTCTATGTGATCCATACTGACCGACAATTTTTCGCAGGCTTTTTTCATCCCCATAGATATCTTTAACCGGTCAAAAGTCTCTCGGCGGCCGTCCTTTTTGACCACCATAGGTAAGGTCTCTTCAACCCGCTCATAGGTGGTGAACCGTTTCTGGCATTCGCCGCATTCCCGGCGCCGACGGATAACGAGTCCGTCCCTGCTCACCCTGGAGTCGATGACCTTATCATCGAGAAAGCCGCAAAACGGACAACGCATAATCAGTCCACCCGGATCAACTCTATTTCAGACAGTCCAAACATCTCCTGTGACAGCTTGTCGGCATACCCTTGCTGATAGTAGATGATCTTAATACCGGCGTTAATCAACATCTTAGCGCAAATGGAACAAGGAAAGGTGGTGGAATACAACGTCGCATCTCTTATAGAAATACCGTGATATGCCGCCTGAATAATCACATTTTGTTCGGCATGCAGACCTCGGCACAATTCGTGTCTCTCACCGGAGGGGATGTTCGATTCGGCTCGTAAACAACCCGTATCCAGACAATGGGGCAGACCCACCGGAACTCCGTTGTAACCGGTAGCCAGGATTCGCCGATCCCTAACGGCCACCGCCCCCACCTGACGCCGCAAGCAGCTCGACCGCCTGGCCACCAGCGTCGTGATACTCATAAAATATTCCAGCCAATCCGGTCGGTGCCCCGGTAAGGGGAGATAATTATCAATCATAGAGGTCATCGTATAGGGGAAATTTGCCACACAGGGTTCTAACTTCGGCCCGAACCCGGCCCAGCACTTCGGTGTTGTCAATATTCCGAATAACCTGAGCAATCAAACCAGCCACCTGGACCATATCAGCCTCACCCATGCCTCTGGTGGTCAAGGCCGGTGTACCCAGCCTGATCCCGCTGGTGATCTTGGCGCCTTTAGGATCAAAGGGAACACGATTCTTGTTGACTGTTATGCCGGCCCGATCCAGCGCCTTTTCGGCATCCAACCCGGTTACATCCAACGGACTAAGGTCGACTAAAATCAGGTGGGTGTCCGTACCGCCGGAGACCAATCGA
>JADFYA010000320.1 GCA_015233285.1 Deltaproteobacteria bacterium
TTTCGGGGACGGTTTGCGGTGGACCAGGAATTAGCCACTGCCGGTCGGGCGATCAGGGCTTATCTGTGCATCCTAGAAAAGTGCTACGGCGTAACTCACAGTTTTGATTACCCGATCATCCGAGTGATACCTGATCTGGAAACGGGGTTGGACCGCTATTACAAAGTAAACTTAAATATGAAGTTCGTGAACGTGGTCAACATCGGCGGGCCTTCAGAGCTATCCCCCCGGCAGCTTCAACTGATCTTGGAGAATCTGACTAATCCGGAGGCCTTAAAAACAATTCTACCACCGGAAAAATTTCAGTTCCAAGGCTTAACCGTAGCCCAATTAGTTGATGTCACGGAATCGGAAGTAATCTCCATGTTGGAACGGGCCTTGATTGAACAAGAATCTATTCTGGCCCATGAAGGATTTCTCCGGGTTCAACAAAATCTGCGGACTCTTTTTCGCCGGCCCGCCTTGGTGGCGGGATTGTGCGCTCTCCGAGACGACCATGTTATGCTATTAAATGTCGGTTGTGAGAAAACCCCAGGCTGCATCCTGCCTGAATCAACATTTGGTAGTCTCGATCAATTCCGGAGCAGCGTTTTTGAGTTGGCGCTTCAACGAAAAACGATAATTAATATTCCGGACCTGTTGGAGTATAATTCCAGTGCGCCGGCCGATAAAAGCATCGTTGAATCAGGATTCCGGTCGATCGCGGTGGCCCCGCTCTTTTACCAGGCCGATTGCATCGGCACGTTGGTGCTGAAATCACCTCTTCCAGGCGATATAGGACTGTTGGCGGCCGTGCTTTTAAAACAGGTCCAGCCAATTTTCGCCGCGGCCTTGAAGCGCGCCTTAGATGAGATGAGCAATCAGCTCCAGTCGATTATTAAGGAACATTGTACGGCCATCCACCCGACAGTGGAATGGCGTTTCCGCAAGGCGGCTTCCAACCATCTGGAGTGCTCTCGCCGGGGGCGTACTCATGATTTCGAGCCGATAGTGTTTAAAGACGTTTATCCCCTCTTTGCCCAGTCAGATATCCGGGGATCTTCCGGAGCCAGAAACCTGGCCATCCAGCAGGATTTGGCCGAGCACATGAATATCTCACTGACCGTGCTCGAAACCGCTGATAAAACCAAGTCCTTGCCCATCCTTCGAGAATTGGCCGGCCGCGTAACCGCCCAGTTGAATCGGACATCAATCGGGCTGAGTTCGGGAGATGAGGTCTCGGTGGTCAAGTTCATCCGGCGGGAAGTGGAGCCGCTGTTTCCTTTGCTAAGACAATTCGGTCCGGCCACAGCCGCGGCCATAGATGCCTACGATTCAGTCATTGACCCAAACATGGGCACGGTTTACCGCCGGCGCAAAGAGTTTGAGTCGGGCGTATCTCTTCTGAACGATCGCCTGTCGGCTTACCTGGATGTGGAGGAGGCGGAAGTCCAGGCCATCTTTCCCCATTACTTTGAGCGGCGCCGCACCGATGGACTGGATTATCTGATCTATATTGGTGAATCTTTGCAGGAACTCGGCGGTTTCCATCCGATTTTCTTAAAAAACTTACGACTCTGGCAACTTTATGTCGCCTGCGGCATCACCTGGCACACGGCCCAACTAAGACCATCGCTGGAGGTCCCTTTGGATATCTGTCACCTTATTCTGATTGAAAACTCACCGTTGTCCATCCGTTTCCGGTTCGACGAAAAGAGATTCGACGTTGATGGCGCCTATGACATCAGGTATGAGATCGTCCGGTCCCGCCTGGATAAGGCCGTGGTCAAGGGCGGAGACGAGCGACTCACTCAACCGGACAAAATCACCGTCGTTTACTCTCGGCCGGACGAAGCCTCAGAGATACGCCGTCACATCGACTTTCTGCAGGCCGAAGGTTTTTTACATGATGATCTGGAGGTGTTGGACGTGGGGGAATTACCTGGAGTCCAGGGGCTAAAGGCCCTTCGGGTGGGGGTTAATCCGGCTTCCCCGGCCCTGGCCAAAAGAGCGGACAAATACCTGGGGTAATGTTGAGTCTCGGGCTAAATGCCGGTCCCTACCTCGGGGCGGTCCCATTTTCGACGGGCGGCATTAGTCCGAGTTATCCACGGCCGGGATCAAAACCGGCAGCGAATAGGCCTATTCGTTAGGACAACCTTTGGACGACCGCCGCCCCAAATCCGGAGCAAGACAACAAAGTTGCGCCCTCTGTTTGCCGGGCCAGGTCATAGGTCATTTGCTTGGCCGCAATCGTTTCTTGCACCGCCCTCTGCAGTGCCTCCGCCGCCTCTGTCCACCCCAGGTGTTCCAACATCATCCCCCCGGATAGGATCAACGAACAGGGATTGACCTTGTCCTGGCCGGCATATTTCGGCGCGGATCCGTGGGTGGCTTCAAACACCGCCGCTTCATCACCCACATTGGCCCCGGGGGCCATACCTAAGCCGCCGATTTGAGCCGCCAGGGCATCTGAAATATAATCACCATTCAAGTTGGGGGTGGCTATAACGCTGAATTCTTCCGGGCGCAGCAGAACTTGTTGAAAAAGCATATCTGCAATGCGGTCTTTGAGGACAACCTTGCCGGTTGATCCCTTTTCCGAAAGCCGGCCCGCCTCATCTTCAATCAAAACGGTCTCCCCAAACTCCTCTTTGGCCAGTTGGTAGCCGCATTCCCGGAAGGCTCCTTCGGTGTATTTCATGATGTTGCCCTTGTGCATCATGGTGACACTGGGCCGGCCGGTTCTCAGGGCGTAGATGATGGCCATTTTGATCAGCCGCCGGGAACCAAATGCACTCATGGGCTTAACGCCGATGGCTGAGTCCTGCCTTATCCGGCAACCCATTTGATCATTCAGAAACTCGATTACCTTGGCGGCTTCATCAGTCCCGGCCGGCCATTCTATGCCGGCGTAAACATCCTCAGTGTTTTCCCGAAAAACGACCATGTCTATCTTCTCAGGATGCTTCAGCGGGCTGGGCAATTGGGGGAAAAACTTAACCGGCCTGATACAGGCGTAAAGGTCCAAACGCTGTCTCAAGGTCACATTAACGCTGCGAAAACCACCGCCCACCGGCGTGGTTAAAGGACCCTTCAAAGCCACTTTGTACCGGATAATGGAGTTGAGAGTCTCTTCCGGGAGATAAGATCCGGTAGCGGCGTAGGCTTTCTCCCCGGCCAAAATTTCCAGCCAGAGGATCTCCTTACTTGACCCGTAGGCCGCTTTTACGGCCGCGTCCAGGGCCATTCTGGTCGCCCGCCAGATATCGGGGCCTGTTCCATCTCCTTCAATAAATGGGACCACCGGTCGGTCGGGAACGACCAACCCGCCCCGGCCGTCTAAACTAATTTGGTTGGCTTCCGTTATCTCGTTTGGTCTAATCAGGCTCATATTTCCTCAGTCAATTTAGGGTAGTTGATGACGGCATAAGATCGGAATTCCTCGAATGAAGCCTCTGGGGCGATACCGGGACAATTGTTCTTAGCGGCTTCAAAGCTGACCGGATCTATCAGGTTTCCTCTGAAGAACGGCCAATCCCGGCATGGCTGGGGTTTAACCGGATGAATGCCGCACACCTGTCGGTTAAACAGACACAGACCGTCGGCCCCGGTTTTAATATAAAACCGGCCATGCCGGGCGATCAGACATGTTTCCTGGAATTTCTCGACGGACATACCGAGGAACTCCGCGACGCCGGTCAGTTCCGATGTCTCAAAATAGACTCCGCCCTCGCCGCGGCAACACTCACCGCATTGAAGACAATTGAATATCTGGTCCTTTTTTGTCATAATCTCTGCTTTAAAATGGGGTAAGGAAAACCTTGCAATAAGATTGTGTAATCTTAGCTCTCTTGGACTGATCAGGTCAAGAAAAAAATCGGCCGGGCCGGGCGTACCGGAAATTCCGGGGTTCCCGGTATATATTTTCTTGTCTTATTCGTTAAAATTTGTGGTATAGGACAAGACAACAGTTATTGACCGACCCGAGGATGAATTTCGGCTTATTTTAAGATATACAAGATAGGAGACGGGCTGATGGCCCTGATCAACACCAATGACAAAGAGATTGTGTCCAAGATCGTCTACTACGGACCCGGATTTTCCGGTAAGACGACAAATTTGGTCTATATTCATGATTCATTATCAGATAAAGTCCAACCGGAACTGGTCTCCATCAAGACCGAGGGAGATCGAACCATTTTCTTTGATTTCCTGCCCCTTGAAATGGGCATGAGCAACGACTTTAGAATTCGGCTTCAACTCTACACCGTACCGGGACAAGTCAAATATACCTCGACCCGAAAGGTTTTGCTTCAGGGCGTGGATGGATTGGTCTTTGTCGCCGATTCTCAAGCCTCTCAAAGAAATAGTAATGTAAAAAGTCTTTTTGAGCTGCAGGAGAATCTGGCCGAAAAACATCATGACATCGCCGAGATCCCCTTGGTGATGCAATATAATAAACGAGATCTGGCCGACCAGGGAATCAAAATTACGCCGGTTGAGATCATGGATGC
>JADFYA010000321.1 GCA_015233285.1 Deltaproteobacteria bacterium
AAGAAGGCAATAACTTTTTTAATGTTCGGTTCTTTCATAATTTCCTTAAAAAATAACCCCGCTTCAACACCTGAGCTATACAGTTGCCCATATAGTAGGCTAATTGAGCGGGGAGCAAGTTACCTATATTATAGTCATTGCAAAAACTTTTTGCAAGAGGAATTTATCTTTTCTAAAAAATAACCCCGCCCAAGGCCTAATTCCAGGAAAATTCCCTGGGGCAGTGTCGGACGGGGAGGAAGTTACTTAGATTATAGTCGTCACAAAGACTTTTTGCAAGAGACGGTTATCTCTTTTCAAAAAATAATCCCGTTCAACGTCTGATCCGCGCATAAAGTTTTTGGCGAGTCAAACGCGGGAAAACAATTTCGATGTGACGACGTCGAACATCAAAAAAGCCAACCATCAACGGTTGACCTTTTTTTGGTTGCTCTTTCAGTGTAATGTCAGGTATAATACCTGATTCGGGCTGGAGAGAGAACCGCTTGAAATTCCGCTTCGCCGGACACAGGTGGATTTTCCCTTTTACTACGGCTTAGCTCCGTCTTGGCGGATGCCGAGTTAGGGTAGTGCTTGCGTACGCAGGTGCGAAAGGTCATTACATTCCATTGCTCTTACGAGCTGGTGGAATGGGTGGCTTTTGACTGCGAGACAGATACGCAATTGTAAGCCTTGGTGAGCAGAGTTGTTATGTTCCATCGCCTGTTGGGCTGGTGGAATGGGCAACTCTCGTTAACCTCAATCTGTACCGGTCGGTGACGACCTTAATCATCTTTCTTAGAAGCTAATCCGTTCTACGGGTTAGCTTCTAACCTTTCACACCGTTGTGCGCCTCTATAATAGCCTGTAATCACTACAAGTCAAGAGTATTTTGATTTTTTTCTTTCCCCCAACCCGCGAATCTTTCCCGCCCGGTGCGTCATAATCGCCTCTCAGAGAAAACGACTGTTTTCGTTCAATGATATTCTCAATGAATTCTTGATTATTTTAGAGGCATGATCTACAGTAAAAAAGCCATTTTTGCCTTTTTCCTTCTTAAAATATGGAGTTACTATGAAAAAAGACTCACAAGAGAGGAACTTAAAATGGCTACCTTTAATCCTGAACACTTGCTGGAGGGGGAGGTTTGTTTTCAGGAGGCAATGAAAAACCCTGAATTTATGGGCGGATATGAACAAGAATCAGGGTCATCTTCCGTGTCCCACTGTCAATCAATTGATCAACGTCATCACGTTTCAGACCATCAGATTTGCCTTGCCGACCTGAACGGGCACCACCGTCACCTGGAGCATTAACATGGACCATGACCAGCCTCAGACGCAGATGTCGTATCCCAAGAGCTTCTTCCGGGCGGCTCTCCCTCTGCTTCTTATTTTAACCACGGTCATCGCCGTGGCCGGATATTCGGTCTTCTATTTCCAGAAGCAATCCATCAAAGAATATGTGCATAAAGAACTGCTGGCGGTGGCGGATCTCAAAATCGCCCAGATTGCAGGGTGGCGCTCAGAAAAAATAGATGACGCCGTCGTGGCTGGAGAAGGTTCCTTCCTGGCCAGGGCTGTCGATCTCTGGTTGCAGGACGGAGCCCCTGCAAATGCAAGCCGGACCAGCATCCTGCAGCGGCTTAATGCCTTTATGAAGACTGGCCGCTATCAGAATATTTTCTTAATTGATCTGAAACAAACCGTCCGGTTGTCCACCAGACCTGATCGCGAGGCCTTGGGTGACCTGGCACTGAGGTTAATCCCGGAAGTATTAACCGGCCACACCGTTTATTCACCCTTGCACCGGATGAAAAATGGGTCGAAGGAAGCGGTTTTTCTTGATCTGCTAAGTCCGTTGTCGGTCACGGACGAAACTGGTCGGCGAACGGTGGGGGTGCTCTTGTTCCGAATTGACCCCGCCTCGTTTCTTTATCCCCTGATCCAATCATGGCCTATCCCGTCTAACACGGCCGAAACGCTCATCATACGCCGCCAGGGTGACGAGGTCGTCTACTTAAATGAACTAAGATTCCGTAAAAACACCGCCCTCAAATTGCGGCTCCCCGTAACCGATGCTCAACTCGTGGCCGCCATGGCCGTTCGGGGGATCGAAGGTGCCGTGGAAGGATTGGATTACCGGGGGGTGCCGGTCCTCAGCGCGGTCCGAAAGATCCCCGACTCGCCCTGGTTCATGGTGGCTAAAATGGATCAGGCGGAAGCCTACGCCGCTATTCAGGAACGCGCCCGATTGATCACAGGATTCACCCTGGTCATTATCATCGCTGTGACCCTGTGGGTGTTGTCCAGATGGCGGCAACAAAACTTGTCTGCCCTCCATGACGCCATGGCCCAGCGCATACAAGCCGAGGAAAGCTTCCGTACCCTCTGCGAACAATCCCTTCAGGGGATTACCATCTCCCAGGGTTCCCCTTCCCGGCTGGTCTATGTTAATCCAAAATGGACCGAAATCTTCGGCTATCCGACCGAGGCAGCCTTGTCTTTTTCCGAAGAGGAAAGATGGCAATTGATCCATCCCGATGATCGCGAGCTGGTAAAAGCCTACCATCAAGACCGGCTTTCGGGAAAAGAAGTCACCACCAATTATCAATTCCGGATTCTGCGGCCGGACGGTGCGATGCGCTGGGTGGAGGTATTTGCCGGTCTGGTCAATTATCATGGTGAAACGGCCATCCAGGTCATCTATATCGACATCTCCAAACGAAAGCAGGCGGAAGATGCTCTGGCCGTGGAGAAGGAACGGCTGGCCGTGACCTTAAGCTCTATTGGAGACGGCGTCATCAGCACCGATTTAGCTGGTCAGGTGACCCTGGTCAATAAAGTAGCCGAGAGTTTCACCGGCTGGTCTCAAAAAGAAGCGGTGGGGCAGCCGCTGACCCAGGTCTTCCATATCATCCATGAGGTGACCCGAGAACGGCGCGAAGACCCAGTGAGCAAGGTCATCAAAACTGGCCAGGTGGTCATGCTAGCCAATCATACCGTGCTGATCGGCAAAGACGGCCGGGAAATGATTATCGCCGACAGCGCAGCCCCGATTTTAGATCAAAGCAACGCCCTAATCGGCGTCGTCCTGGTCTTTCGGGACATCACAGAAAAGACGCTGGCGGAGAAAAACCGTCGAAAATTGGAGACGCAACTCCGGCAAGCCCAGAAGATGGAGGCCATCGGCACTCTGGCTGGCGGCATCGCCCATGATTTCAACAACATTCTCGGATCGATCTTCGGCTATACCCAACTGGCCATGGATGATGCCAAATTAGGTGTCGTTAATCCTTATTTTCTGGAAGAAACTCTTAAAGCGGCGAAGCGAGCCAGGGATATTGTCAGACAAATCCTGACCATCAGCCGTCAAACCGAGCAATTGAAAAGAACTTTTGAGGTTTCGTCAATTATAGAAGAAGGACTCAAACTGATTCGGGCCTCCTTACCGGCCAACATTATTATTCAACCAGAAATAACTACCGGGGCCACAACTATCTTGGGGGACCCTACCCAAATCCATCAGGTGTTGATCAATCTTTGCACCAACGCCGCCCACGCCATGGCGGAAGAGGGCGGGACTTTAGGCATAGCACTTACCGAGTTCTATCTGGATGCCGATTCCGCAGCCAGATATCTCAACTTAAGCCCCGGCCCGTTCATTAAACTAGCCGTCAGCGATACGGGGGACGGCATCGAAGGCCGCATCTTAGAAAGAATCTTTGATCCTTTTTTCACCACGAAAGATATCGGCAAGGGGACCGGGATGGGCCTAACCATTGTCCAGGGCATCGTCAAGAATCATGGCGGCGCCATCAGCGTTTATAGTCACCACGGACGGGGGTCGACTTTTAACATCCTACTGCCGACGGTCTCGGGTAAACCTGAGTTGACCGGTGATGTCGTGGATGCCATCCCAAAAGGGACCGAGTCCGTGCTGCTGGTCGATGATGAACCGGGGTTGGCCGATACAGGCAAAAGGATGCTGGAACGGTTGGGCTACAAAGGGCCTCTTACTCACATCCGTGCAGAAAACACCGTTAAGGGTTTTTGTGGCATGTGGTAGCGATAAATTTGTGGGATAAGAGGCTGCCAATTTACCACGACCGATCGGAGTCTATAGCCGTAACATTTGCTTCAATGAAGCAATGCCGTATATCAGCAGTTGATTCCATCTCTGCGAGGATATCATAGATCGTCTTATCCAAATCCGCATCATTCTCATAGGGGATGGTCAGCTCGTATTCCCAGCCGTCCTTTTCCGGCTTTTTCATGTTGTATTCACGCAAGACGAACCGCTCTATATCCTCTCTCGCTTTTGTTTTTCCCCGCACAAATTTACTGTTGTTTTCAACTTGCAGCCAAAGCTTCACCCTCATGGCCCTGGTAGTTGATAGGTTCCTGGTTTTGATAAAGTTATTTATTGTAGGCCAACTGACACCGTATATTCTGGCCACGTTCGCCTTATTGACTCCTTTCTGAAGGTACTCCTGGATTTCTTTTTGCTTGC
>JADFYA010000322.1:0-431 GCA_015233285.1 Deltaproteobacteria bacterium
AATAGCGAATGCTTTCCCGTAAATCTCGGATTTCGTCGATACCCCGGTTGGAGGCGCCGTCGATCTCTTGGACATCCACGGAAATTCCTTCGGATATCTCGCGGCAGGAATCGCAATGGTTGCAGGGAACAGCCTTTTCCCCGGCCCGGCAGTTAAGGGCTTTCGCCATGATCCGAGCCACGGAGGTTTTGCCGACGCCCCGGGCCCCCGCAAACAAGAAAGCATGAGCCACCTTGTCCGTCTTGATGGCGTTCTGCAAAGTGGTGGCCACATGTTCCTGCCCCACCACTTCTTCAAAGACCTGAGGGCGCCATTTTCTGGCCAGGACCCGGTAGGACATAGGGCCGTCAACTCCTCTGGGAACCAGGTGAGCTAAAAAAAGACCCCATTCGGGCCGCTGTGGATAGGGGCCTGGCGAATGGGGGCGAGCT
>JADFYA010000322.1:507-4455 GCA_015233285.1 Deltaproteobacteria bacterium
TGGGCGTACACACGATTTCCAGTCGTGCTCCTTCGGCCAACTCGGACATCTCTCCGGTTAACAGACAAGTATGATGAACATCCGGCTGAGTAAAGCCGGGTAGAACGCGAACTATCTTTGGGCCTGGAATACTGTCATCGGTATATGTGGCGGAGAGGGTGGGATTCGAACCCACGTGCCCGGCTATTAACAGGACAAGTCGATTTCGAGTCGACCCCGTTGCGACCACTTCGGTACCTCTCCGCAGGAGTTATTCAAAATGATGCCTGATAATGTCCGGCTGTTCAGGTAATCGGAGTTGCTTTGCTCTCCGGGAACCGAAAAAAGTCCTTAACAAGTTTATGGACGCCTCTTTCATTAATCCGCCGGTCACTTCAATGGTGTGATTAAAGCTTTTCTCCTCAGCCAGATTAAACACGGAGCCAGCGCAACCGCACTTGGGATCAAAGGCTCCGAAGACCAGTCGGGTCAGGCGGGCCCAAATCATTGCCCCCAGACACATGCTGCATGGCTCCAATGTCACAAAGAGCGTGCATCGGGGCAACCGGTAATTTCCCTGCTTCAGACAGGCCGCCCTGATGACTAGCAGTTCAGCATGGGCCGTGGGGTCGTGACTGGTGACGCTCCGATTATGATCTGCGGCCAGTATGCCGTCTTGATCGTCAATGAGCACTGCACCCACCGGGACTTCACCAATGGCGGCAGCCCGCTCGGCCTGGTCCAAGGCAAGTCTCATGAACTTCTGCCAGGCTTCCGGCACCGAATTTTGTATATTTATATTTTTGCTGCCCGGTGTCAAGAACTTTTTGTCACCTGTTGAATTTTTTTGGATGAGCCGGAAACATAATCGTTTTATACAGTGCCGGGACCCTATTCGATGATCGTTCAAATGTCAAACATATTCTGACAACTATTGATAAAACTGGCTGATTTGACTTTTTCCGGCTCCAATTATAGTGCTGTTGCATCGTTAAGAGGTAGGCGATGTTTATCTTGTAAGCAACTTGTCCTGATTTCGTGCGGCGTTGATAACACTTCTGTTGGCGGTAAACACCTGAAGGCCGGGGACGGTGGCAAAATCACGGTCGTCTGTAATCACTTGTTTTACCCGGTTGGTCCTCATTGATTCGAGAATAAAGAGGTCGTAACCATCGACTCTTTCGGTTTGTAAACGGTTCAGAGCAGCCTCGGTGGACTGGTCGTCGATGGTTATGGGCAGAGCCGGCTTGTCTTTGATCAGGGCCCAGGCCGCCTCAATTTCGGCTACGACCCGAGAGCGTTCAACAGGAAAAGAATGCCGGTATCTTTTGTCAAACCAATTCGGATCTCGAAAGTCGGTCGGGTTCGCTCTGGCAAATATGCCAAACTCGACCTTCTCGATGAGGTGGGCTAATTCAGCAAGAGAAAGACCCGATTGGAAAATCTTTGCGCCGCCGGCCAGGGCAGAATTATAGTAGGCTGGATAACTTGTTATCTGATACGAGGCGGGTGGCCTGGTACTCTGACTGGCCCGAGTATACGTTATCCAGTACCAAACGTTGGTATCGATGAGAAAAATATCCTCGGCTTTCGGAGTGTCGTTGGTGATGTCGACGATATCTGCCTGAATGATGTAGTTGGTGGTCATCAACCCGACTCCCTGGATTGTTGTTCCAGGATGTCGTCCACGATCTTGCGATAGTCCTTGTCTCCATGATATTGAGCCGCATTTTCTATGACCCGCTCAACGACAAGCTTGCCGGTCTCGTTCAGGTTTTCGAGTTGGAGCAGATGGCGCAGATCGATCTCATTGATGTCCTTAAGTAACTGGCCGACGGCAAAGTTAAAAAAAGGCGAGGCGAACTGGGTCACTCCGCCGAAATCCAGTGTGACCGTTTCGCCTTGTTTAAGCGATTCGTGAATGGCGTCGTAAATCTTCTGCCCGTCATCAAGTCGAGGCCGAGTCCGCGTGCAACGCCTTCGGTGCAGGTGCTTTTCCCTCTGGTGAAAGCCCATCACAAGCAAGCATCAGCGGGCAGATCCTGGGCGCGTGGGTCTCTACCCAAAAAAGTCCGTATGTTAGCCGGAATCCCCTGCCCGAAATCGATGACTGAAAGCAATAGCTCGTTTTTTTAGGGAAAATGCTGACCGCAGGAAAAAACGCCAATTTGGCTTCCGCTGTGTTCAAAGGCATTGTTATATATCTCCCACATCTTGCCTGCAATGGCATCCCGCAACCGATCACTGACATGCACCCAGCCTTTGCCGATCCAGTTGAAGGTGAGGTAATCCATGATGCTGTTCATAGCCAGGTTCAAGTCCTCTCGATAGGGAATCGAGTTGCCATCCCAACCGGAGGACGGATAACCAAATTGTCCTGCAAAGCCATTTTGACAACGGTTTGTCATGACTGGCCGGTTGTGCATAGTGTTCCAGTTAAACATAACTTTTCCCATGCGTGATTCGATGAGCCGCGCCAGTCCGCCGAGAAAGGCCACCGCGTTGGGGCGCAGGAAACCACATCGGGAAAAATCAAAGCGGACATCCTGGTGACAGTTGTTCACCTGGCTCCAGATATTGAAGAGAGTGGAAAAATCCTGCGGATCATCGTTGATGCGGGGAATTTCGATGACCATTTGGTCCATGAGTTTTCCCTGAAAGGCTTTGGCGAGGAGGACAGAGCCGGCAGACCTTGTTCCCCTGGTTGTCTATGCAAGTTGAAGTAGTCGAGCATGATCCGTCTCACCGTGTCAAAACCTTTTAACGTAGCATTTCGTGGGTCAAAAGCAAGAAAGAAATGACCGCCATCATTTCAGGCCAGCCAGGATGTGCCATCTGAAGACCAGGCCTTCCTCGGGCATTAAAGAAAATATCCGATTGATCATGTCCAGTCGGGTCTGGTAATCCAGTTTGGGGTACAATCCGGCGGATTGGGCCGGGATGGAATAGAAAGCCTTCAACATGGGCATGGAACAGGCGAAATCGACCGTTCGCATTTCGACTAGGGTGAACCGAGCCTTCACGGCGGCTTTCAATTCATCGAAGACAACGGGTTTCTTAAAGCTAATTCCGGTCTGGGCGGACTCTTCGGCCTGGGCCAGGGCGTTCCGGTCGGATTGATCATAGATGCCGTCGATAAAGGTGGCTGCGGCCACCCCTCCGTCCTTAAGCAGACCGTGGGCTTCTTGCAATGACAGCACGTAGTCCGGGATCAGGAAAATGGAGGCGGTGTAGAACACGGCGTCGAATCCGGGATCAACGTACCTGGTCAACTGGGCGGCGTCACCCAGAATTAACTTGACCCGTTCTTCATCTCCATATTTATCCCGGGCCTTCTCCAGCATAGCCGGAGAGATATCTAAGCCCCAAATTCGTCCATCGGGTAATGCCCGAAGCAATGGCCCGATCGAGGCCCCGGAACCGCAGCCGACGTCCAACACTTTGGCCTGGCCCGGCAGAGACATGGGTCTGATTAACTCGGTGGTTAAGGCGTGAAAGAACCCGAACTCATCCTCGAAAGCCTGGTAAACATCCGGGCTTTGCTCAAAATTATTGACTACCGCTTGCTTAATCTTAGCCGCCATGGCTGGGTCCATCTCAAACTCCTTCACCGGTTACTGGTTGCAGGTCAATGTCATTGACTTAAACGAGGAACAATCGTGCCAACTTTTTTAAAATAGACCATTCCGACTTCGGATGAGATAAGATTCCTCACATTCGTTCGGAATGACAATTTTACGTTATCATTCAGGATGGTCCACGTCTACTTCGTTTTGGTGCGAAGCTTCCTTGTCATTTCGAGCGAAGCGAGAAATCTCAACGTCGCACCCTTAATTCAACAACATTGGGGCAACGCCCTGGGAAATACGGCAGGTTACGTGTCAGCAGAATGGTCAGGAGGTCGGACGGCTCCCAAAGTCATTTCCTTTGAATGGGATATCCGGCTACGGCTGAGTACGGAATTGCTGG
>JADFYA010000323.1 GCA_015233285.1 Deltaproteobacteria bacterium
AGGTCATAAGTTGGGGTATCCACCAACATGAGCTGATCGGCCGCCTGGCTCTCCAATTTGGCGGCCAGGTTGACTGAATTCCCCAGGTAGGTGAATTCTCTTTTGATGTAGTTTCCCAGGATAATCGCGTAGATTTCACCAGTGCTGACGCCCATGCGGACCTGGATATTGGAATCAACGCCATAGACCATGCGGAGTTTGCGGTTTTTGTGGATCAAGGCCCGATGGATATCCACCCCGGCTTTGATGGCATTGAGGGCCACGACCGGCGCCAAATGATTTCCATGTTCAAATATGGCCATGAAGCCATCCCCCAAGAATTTGTCTATGTAACCATCGTGTTGATAGATGATTAAACACAGGCGGTCGATTAATTCGTCGATCATTTTCACTGTCATGTCTTCGTCCGAACGTTTCATTAGCCCGCTGAAGCCCACGATATCGACAAAGATGGTGGAGGCGAATATTTTGGTCCGGTTTTTAGCCGCGGTAAAAGGGTTGATGTTCCGGCCCAGCCGGTTTCTGATGAACATGGAGTCGTTATAAACCAGATCTGAGGTCAGCAACTCCGCCGACGAGTGTTTATCAATCACTCTGGCCGTATTGAAGGCCCGAATAATCACGCTGTTAATTCCGAGTATCATGCCCACCTTGGCCGATTGCCGGAGATACTCAAAGGCTTCCGTCTCCCGGTTGGTGGCGTAGTACATGGCGCCCATCTCGTACAGGATGTCGGCCATAATTTGGTCCTGATCTTGACCGCGCTCCCGGGCCACCCGGATGATGGCGTGAATTTTCTTTTCGGCCTGGTCGTATTCGTGCATGATTTTGTTGATTTTGGCGGCCAGCAGTCCGGCGCTAAGCAGATCTAAGTGCATCTCTTCTTCTCTGAATTTTTGCTCCAGTTCCAGAGCATCGGCCAGGGCCTCTTCTAAGAGATTTGAGACAAAGCGCCATTCCGCCTTTTCCAATCTGGCCTTTAGTAACCCTTTCGTATAATTAAGTTTCGAGAAAATATCCACGGCTTCATCGAGCCATCGGCCCACCCCTTGTTCCTTTAAGTCCATCAACCGGTTGATCCGGGAGAAATTGACCAGGGAATAGGCGTAAATCATTGAAGAAGAGTCGTCGGCGTTTTTTAAGTATCTGGCGTACGAATCCTCTTTGTCTAGGGCGATATATTTTCTGGCCCGGCTGTACCGGTTGAGAGCCAGATTGGCGGTGCCCAGTAAGGAATAGACTTCGCCGGAAAACTTAGCCAGGGAGGGATGCTCCGAGGTCATTTGCAGAGCTTGATTGAGGTAGAACTCCGCATCGAGGTAGTTTTTTTGGGCCAGATGGACGTACCCCAAAGAGAGATGGATCTTCAGTCTCCACCGGCTAAAAACGGGGTCATCGGTTGTCTCCAGCGTATCTAGGGCTTCGTCTAACAGCTCCTCGGCCCGGGGAAGGTGATTTGTCTTTTGTAGAATTAGATTCTTGTACCATTTCGTGACGGCGGCCAGGAAGGGGTTATCCATGTACCCGGCCACACCACGCTCAAACTCACCCAGGGTTTTGAGGATTTGCTCGGTAGAACCGGAAATATCCAAGAAGTGAAAAGTATCCCCAATCTTTTTTATATCGTTTTCTATAGAGTTAGAGCTTGTCATAATATCCTCAATCAGGTGCCCGGCATATCGGCGCTGAAACCGTAACCAGGGTACCCGCATGAAATTTTCTTAGAATGGCAAATCCCACTAGGCCCGTTCGAGGCTTTTAGGAGCGCCCATTCCTGAAAGATCAAGATTTTCGTAAGCGTAAATTATTTCATGCGCTTGCCCTGAAACCGTAACGCACAACAAAATGATGCGTATTTTGGATTATCATAAGAAAAATGTCAAGGAAAGCTTGAAAGAAACAGCCCTTGAAGCAGCCGGCCGGAGTAATCCGGAGGGACCGGAGGCGATGTCTGTTGGCGCGAAAATTGCTCTGTCTTAAAGTCATGTTGCTAAACCCATGGAAAGGAGGCGGCCCATGCAAGTGAATCAGACGGCATCTGTTCGACCACCCGGGGTGCCCGCGGCACCGAAGGACAAACCCTCTGCCGAGTTTAAGGAGATACTGTCCTCCTCAGGCACTTTGGACGCGGCCCGCCGACTCCTTTCAACGACCCGGCAGTCTCGGACCTTTGATCGTCTGGTCCGGCATGATCCGGAAAAGGCAAACCAGGTGGCCGCATTAGTCGTGGAACGCCGCCAAATTAAGGACCGGATGCCCACCGACCAGGCCGCACGGGCCGACTTCGATGCCTTGACCAACCGGTTAAAGCAATATCACATTAATCTTTATAATTCTTCTCAGATCAAAGGAGGTCCGCCCGGTCCTATCCAGACCAAATCTGCGGTGGTGACACAGCCGGATTCCCGTGCCGTCAGCCAGACCGTCAAAAATCCGTCGTTGAGTCCATCCCGCGCCGTCAGCCAGACCGCCAAAGATTCGTCGTTGGGTCAATCGCTTATCGATGCGGCCAGAAGTAAGCACCTGGGCAAGCCCCGGTCTTCGGAGAACTGTTATGAGCTTATGGCGAATCTTTTGGAGGACGTGGGCGTCAACTACTATGGCCCCACCGGACTTTACAGCCATCTGGTCAATAAGGCCAGACAGGAGGGCAAAGCCGACAATGCCTATTTAACAGGTGAGGGCCTGACGAGGACTATTTGCGCCCCCCAAGACGTTAGTCGTCTGCTTGTCTCCAAGACCGACCTGAAGAATCCCGCCAAAGCGGTTGACCAGGTCTGGCAGAAACTTGAGCCGCAACTGAAAGAAGGGGATATTCTGTCGTTTTCATCGAAGAGATCCGGTCACACCGGGGTGGTTGGCCGTTATGAAGGAGAATGGTCCTACATAAATTCCGGTTATGCTGATCATCCGGTGCATTCCACGGCGAAATCTTCTCATCGGGTCGAGGAAGAAAGGCTTAAGGATGAAGTCCTGGTCCACGCCAAACGGGCCGGAAAGCATAACCAAGATTTGATGATCACCCTGGGGACGCCCAATCCAATCCAGACCGCACCTTACGCCAAAGGGAGAGTCTTGGCCCGGGCCGACAACGGCGCCTCCGCCACGGATATCCGATAATCAGGCTTACCAACCGGTTAGTCGGTGTTATTGTCCGACACCGCCATTGCCTTCTCGGCAAACCCTCGGCGGGATTCGTTTTTAATGTTGTCGGCTGTTCGGTTGGTCAGTCGATGCGGGCGGTGCACTGGGTGGACAGGCCAAGGGCATCAGCCAGACCGGCGTTGATTTCCAGGGCGTATTTAGCCGGAGCCGGGGACGGGTATGTAGGGCAGGGGTCACTCTTGCAGGTTGGGAGGTTGTGAAGAATGCCGACGACGCGCATATCCTGGGAAAAGAAAATAATATCGAGGGGAATCAGGGTATTTTTCATCCAGAAGGCCAGCTCTTCATCTTCAGGATAGATAAACAGCATCCCGGCGTCTTTAGCCAGTTCTTTCCGAAACATCAGTCCCCTGACTTTTTTTTCCGGGGTATCCGCCGTTTCAGCTATAAATACGGTGAGTTCTTTACCCGACTGGAAGAACCGGACGGTTCGTTTGCCGTCGCCCCGGCAAGCCGTGGGACAGAAAAATGAGGCGAGCAATAGTAGACAGAGGGCATTTTTTATCATGGCCACGGATAAGAGAAAGACCGCCCCGCCGGGGAATAGGAATCCTCGCCGGTCAGAAGCGGTCTCGTCATTCAAGCAATCAGAAAGTAAACGGCTAGTCGGCTTTGGGATAGTCAGCTAGGAGCGTTGGCTTCGGGTGTTTCGGATGGTTTTCCGGGGATTATTTCCCCGGCGCCCGATATGGTTTCCTAGGCTTTGGCTTCTTTAATGGCTTTGATTTCTTCTTTAAGCTGATCTACTTCTTCCTTATATTTCTTAAGTTCCTCTGCTGATTCGTAGCCGGCCGAATCGGCATCATCTTTGCGGAACTTGTCTTTGATTTCATCCAGGCCCAGGTACGTGGCTAAAGCCCCGCCCAGTAATAAGGCTATCGGGATAGCTCCTTTTAATATGTCCAAAAAAGGTCCCCACCAGATGACCAGACCGATCAACCCTAAGACGACGGCTCCTCCCCCTCCAACTAAAGGCATCATGCGAATTCCCTCCTTAATGAAAAAAAATATTCAAACCTCTTAATATGCTTCTATTAACATATCACAGGAAAAGAAGCAAGAAAATTGGGCTGCGTATCTTGAAAATATTTCGTTTCCGCTTGTCGCGGCCATTGGTTATAAGAAGAAGTGGTTGGGTCGGGCTCAAAGCCGAAAAGCGTGGCGGGACGATTTTTTTTTCGCCGGCCTGATCCGGGCGGAGACCGGGTCTTGCTTTTTTCGGCAATCTCAAATAATGTTCTTGCCCAGGTCTGCAGACGACCCATAAAATGAAACAAAGGAGTTGA
>JADFYA010000324.1 GCA_015233285.1 Deltaproteobacteria bacterium
TGGTTTGATATCCTGTCTGGTATTCTTAAGCCTGGCCCTATCCGTCATTATCTCTCCGAGAACGGTAAGGGCTGCTTCAGGCCAGGCCTTTCTTAAGGTAGGACTGCTCCAGGAACCCAAGACGTTGAATCCCTTCCTGGCCAGTAGCGTGTGGGAAAAGAAAGTGTTGGCCCTCATTTACATGCCGCTGTATATCCATGACCCCAAGACGCTTCGTCTCATTCCCTGGCTGGCCGAAGGCCCTCCCCAGTATAGCGAAGACCTGACCGAAGTGACGGTTGACTTGAAACCGGCCAGATGGTCTGACGGGACCCCCTTTACGGCCGAAGATGTGGCCTTTACCGCCAATCTCATCAAAGAACTTAACGTGCCCAGACATATTTCCGATTGGGAACACGTTAAAGAGATAACCGTTAAGAGTCCCAAGACCATTGTGTTTAAACTCACCGGGCCCATGGCCTTTTTTGAAAGCCGGGCCCTAACCTCTCTTATCGTCCCTAAAAAAAGATGGGAACAGGTGGTCGCCCAGGCCAAGAAGACCGACAATCCCCTTAATGTCTTGACCTCTTATGTCAATGAGATGCCTGTGGGGATTGGCCCCTTCAAGCTTAAGGAATGGCAGCGGGGCGGGTATGTCTTAATGGAAAAGAATAAGTATTTTTTCGCCGCGGGTAAAACGGTAGACGGAATGAAAATCGGCCCATATGTCGAAAACATCCTGTTCAAGATCTATGGGACCAACGATGCCGCGGTATTGGCCGTGAAGAAGGGCGATATCGACTTTTTGTATTCCGGCGTGCACCCCGGCTTCATCAAAGACCTGAAGGGGGCGCCGGGCATAAAGACATATACCAACGTTAAGGACGGCATTTATTACCTGGGCTTTAACCTTAGAAAGAAGCCTTTTGGCGATCCGGCCTTCCGTCAGGCCGTGGCCTATGTCATTGATAAGGCCTTTCTGGTGGAGCGGGTCCTCCAGGGATATGGCCGCCGGTTGGACACCATCATTCCTCCGGCTAATGCCGCCTTGTTTGACCCGAATACCGAAAAATATGGACTGGGGATGAGCCATCCCGACCGGATCAAGAAGGCCGTGAGCATCCTGGAGGCGGCCGGTTACAAATGGAAAGTCTCGCCCTTGACTAAGGATGGCGCCATCCAACCGGGCGAGGGATTGATACTGCCGGACGGGACGCCGATGGAATCATCTGTTTTGCTCTGCCCCCCAGCCGATTACGACGCCTCTCGGGCCATGACGGCCATGATTGTCCAGGAATGGCTTCGCAACTTCGGCATCCCGGTAGTTTCGCGGCCTGTGGCCCAGGCGGCAATGATGCAGTCGGTTAAAACGGAGCGCAACTTCGACATGTTCGTTTTTGGCTGGGCCAGGTTGTCCTTTGACGGGGCCTACCTGGATAATTTCTTCAACTCTGCCTCGGACAGAAAGAACGGGAGCAATTATTGCGGTTACCGGAATCCGGAGTTTGATCAACTGGCCCACAAGGCAAGCGCGACGATCAACTTCGAGGCAAGGAAAGAAATTTTGTTTCAGATGCAACGGATGATTATTCGGGATCTCCCCTATATTCCTCTGTTTGCTCCGGATGAATCGGAATGTGTCCGGGATGACCGCTTCACCGGTTGGGTGAATATGCCGGTTGGGGTTGGCAACACCTGGACGTTTATGGTCCTCAGACCGACAAAATAGACGTAATAGGGGGTCGGCGGTGGAACTCAGGCGCTATCTGATTAATCGAACCTTTCAGATAATTATCACCTTCTTTTTCATTATGACCTTGTTGTTCGTCCTCTTTCGGATAGCTCCGGGCGACCCCTCGTCCATGATTATCGATCCCACGATGAAGCCTGAAGACGTGGCCTCGATCAGGCAACAATTTGGGTTGGACCGGCCTATCTACGTCCAATATCTGATTTATATCATGAGCTTCTTTAAAGGAGATTTTGGAATATCCTTTTACTACGGCGAACCGGTCTTGAACGTGATCAAAAGCGTCTTACCCAACACCTTGTTGCTCTTTACCAGCGCGACCATCCTGTCCGCCCTGGCCGGAATTTCTTGGGGCAAATTTGCCGCCTGGAAAAAGGGGAGCGTTTCCGATGTGGCCGTGACCCTGACCGGGTTGATTGCCCACACCCTGTTCCTGCCCTGGTTTGCGTTGATCATGATCTGGATTTTTTCTTACAAACTGGAGCTGTTCCCCCTTAACGGCATGATCAGCCCCGAGATCTGGCTTGATCCGGAATGCGGATTTTGGTCTAAGTCCTTAGATGTGTTGTATCATCTCTTTCTGCCCCTTCTCCAACCAAAAGGACACGTGATTGATTGCATAAACTTCGCCGGCCAAGGTCTGGTAACGAAGATTCAGATCTTTAATTTCTATTATTTTATTTGGTGAAGTGATTACGTTCATCGGGCAACTTTAGAAAAATGGAGTTCTTGGTCCGGTTCGACCCGGATCGACTGATTTAAAGAACTAGCCGACTTCCGGGTCAACACATTCTTCATCGAGATTAACGGTGACATCATCGAATATACCTTGAACCGTCTGGGTGTGGACCAAGGCGATAAGTATTTTAAATTCTTTTTGTATTTTCATAGATAAAACCGGGAAGGACAAAAAAATTCTCTTGTACCGCTCATCTTCCGAGTCTATCTGCTTCAAATCTTCGACCAAAGTCGAAAAAAATTCACAAGACCGGGCGAATTTATCAAGAGCCAGTTTGGGACCGGCAGATTCGGCATCTTTCGGCAAGATACTCGTCGTGTAAAGCCCGAATAGGGTTTTAAAGGCATTCTGAATGGTCTCAATTTCAGCTTTGAGGAGGGTATCCAGGACCTTTGGCTTGGTCTTAAAAATGGTCTTCTTTTGAATTATTTCAAAAACACATTTATTGACGGTATTGACCTCATCGAAGATTGTCTCGTACCGGTCTACTATCTCTTTAAGTATCTGGTCAAACAACTCCTTGGAAAAATTTCTGTTAGGATCACACTTAAGGCCGTCTTTCATGTTCTTCAGGAGACTGGGCACGATAAATCGAATTCGATTGATAAATTGCAGCGAGACTTCAACCAACTGCCTCTTTTCTTCCGGTTCCAGGGTCAACTTTTTAATATTTTCCAACAAATTACTCTTAATGTCGGCCATAATCCACTTCACTTGAAAAGGGGTGATCGATAATCCGGCTGCCGGGGCCATATCAGCCGTTCCATAAGCCTGACTGCAGCCGACACAGCACAGTCTTAGGCCACAACTAAGGCTCGAATGATTCCCTCTTTGTCATTCCGAACGATTGTGAGGAATCTTAAGATTTCTCGCTTTGCTCGAAATGACAGGAGGGAGCAAGGTTAAGCTTCCTTCTTTAGGCGTGGATTGACCACTTCGTCCAAGGCCCGGCCGATCAAATAAAATGACAAGGTAATCAATGAAATACAAAACCCGGGCGGCAACAGCCAGTAAGGCGCTTGAAACATGTTGCCGGTTTTCCACACCCATTGCAGCATCATCCCCCAACTGACCGTCCCCGGGTCACCGAAACCCAAGAAAGCCAAAGACGCTTCCACCAAAATGGCCGCAGTGACGCGAAATGTCATGTATAAGAATGATAATGGAAGGACATTGGGGGCGATATGTCTGAAAATAATCCGGGCGCTCCCCGCTCCTGAGACTTTGGCCGCTTCAACATAGGCCCGTTCGCGCAACGACAACGTCTGGGACCGGATCACCCGGGACACCGGAGACCATCTCAGCAACGCGATAATCAACACTGTATTCCAAATGGTCAACTGTCCGATTACGGCCGAAATGATCAAGATAACCAACAACCCAGGCATAACCATGATGATATCGGCCAGACGCATAAGCAACGTGTCCACCCACTTGCCGAAATAACCCGCCACCAGTCCGACCATGGTGCCCAGGGCCACAGCCATGAATGCCGCGGAAAAACCGACAATAAAGGCCACCTTAGCCCCGACCAACAACTGCGAAAAAATATCCCGGCCTAAAAAATCGGTCCCCAGCCAGTGCTTCCATGACGGCGCCTGGGTACCCATAATATTTGGGTCGACACCGGTCATGGGATTGTACATCGGGTTAATCAGAGCGGGAATAAAACTGGCCAAGGCCATTAGGGCAAACACGGACAGCAATGACAAACCGACGAGGCCCAAGGGATTTTGCCGAAAAGTCCGCCATCCCTCAGACAGCGCCTTTAAGAAACGAGCCAGACCATGCCTGGCCCGCTCCCCGGCCCGCAATTCAGGCGGCAACTCTCTCGGGAATTCCACCGGGTGACAGGTATTGTCGGACAATTCTTGATCTTGGCTAGTCATCTCTGGTTGCTCGTTGCTCGTTGTTCGTTGCTGGTTACTCGTTGCACGTTGCTCGTCAATGTCATTGACTTAAGCGTGCAAGGTC
>JADFYA010000325.1:0-429 GCA_015233285.1 Deltaproteobacteria bacterium
CACCGCAGCCGAGGCGGACTGGAATTGTCCGGTGGCGTCATCCAGGTCTTTTTTCGATAAGGCGTTTAAGGCGGTCAGTGGTTTTACTCGAGCCAGATTCGACTGGGCCGTGGCCAGGGCCGCTTGTTGCATGGCCAGGGCCGCCTGAGCTTGATCGAGCTGCGCTTTGAACGGCTTGGGGTCCATCAGGAAAAGCACTTGACCCTCCTTGACCATGGCGCCTTCCCGATATACCCACCGGTCGAGGAAGCCGTTGACCCTGGCATTGATGCTTACCTCGCGCGAGCTTTGCGTCTGGGCGATGTGTTCGGAGACGGTGGGGACATCCTGTAGGGTGACCTTGAGTGCGGTCACCTCGGTGGCCGGTCCTTTAGCTTGAGGTTGTTTGGCCTCGTGCTTGTCACACCCGGTAATGGCCGGGACGATCCC
>JADFYA010000325.1:526-4439 GCA_015233285.1 Deltaproteobacteria bacterium
CGCATCGCGCACAGTCATCCCCCTTGTATTTTAGAGCGTGCTCATTTACAAAATTGTGAATCCTCCCGACCCTGAATTGCTGAAAGTAGGGCGTAAAGTACCATGTGACGTTCTTCTTAGCAACGATTTAATCGGTAGATTGCACCGATTTGCGCAGATAAAAATAAGAGCCGGTTGAATTCAAGCCTCGGTCGGCCAAAGTTCAGCCAGACTCAGCGTTCCGGCGTGTTTTCGTTCATCTGATGGTTTTTATTCAAACGGATAATTACGGTCAGGCGATGAGGAGGGGAAAGTGCGTGTTTCAAGGGCGTCATTAATGGAAGTGAACCATATGGAATGACGATATAAATTTGTCATTCCGAACGAATGTGAGGAATCTTATCACATCCGAAGATACATAAGCCGTGCCTTAATTCAACATCATTGGGGTTACCCCTATGGCTTCTTTGATGCCGATCTCGGGCTTACCTTTCTGCCCCTAAATGGCAGAATAGCGATGATCGCGAGCAATAAGGCGATGAAATTCCTGCCGCCTTTATCAAGAAAGTAGGCCCAGAAGGATAGCCCCTGTTGGAATAGAGAACCGGGGAGATGAAAATGACTGTCAAATATCCCGATGAAGATAAACGGGAAATCCATCAACCCGGCAGATATAATTAAAGCAATCAACAGGGCGCTGGCTTTGAGTCTGTCCCTGACGGAGATATCCGGTGCCGCCAGAAGAATGGTGAAGGCAATAATAGGCTGGACATATAAGATGCTGGCCCATAAGCCGGCGACGATTGGCGTCCCCTTATAGGGGGAGCCATCCGCAAGGATCATCACCCCTTGGGCAATGGTTGTGAACTGAATGGCTAACGCTCCTCTGATTTCGGCGAGATTAAATCCGACGATCCGATAGCCCGGCTTTATCAACTCTATCACCGACCCAAACAGCGGGGCCAGGGCTTTAACATAGTAAACGCCCAGGAGACGGAAAAATAACAGCAACATGAGATAGGCTGAAATCAGCCTGACAGCTATCAAAAAAATAGTTCGCTTTTTCAGGCCGTGCTGCCCCAGTTGCTGCTTTTTTTTTCGAATGGCTTTATTCTTTCGATTGATTTTGTTCATTGCCCGAAAATTTGACGGCCCAGAAGATGAAAATCATCAATCCGATGATCACCATGAAGGTCTGCCCTACATAGATATGCATCACATCAAAGACATCTTCATGGTATTTGTTTATGTAATAGAGACAGACAATCCTGGCCAGGTTGAAGAAGTAAACAACTCCCAACCCGCCCACGGCGCCCACCGTTTTCCGCCACGGGCCGGCAGGAAAAGCGCAGATGGCCGCCAAAATCAGGATAAAAGCTTCAACACCGTCGCAGCCGTCATCCACCAGGATGCCGAAACTACCCGATCTGATCACCTTATCTTGAATGTATGACGCTTCCTGCGGAGTAAGAATATTGATTATCTTTGAACTCACCCCGACATGGAGCGCTTTTACCAGAAATGGCTCCGTCCATGAACGTGTGGCGTAATGGATGGTCTGGATTAGAATAAAGAGAACAAAAAACATTACAAGAAACCTGATTTCTGTTTTATGTAATGCGATGAAAGATTTTATCCGATGATTCATATCCGCTCGGTAATGTCCGGTTAAGAATTTGCATTTTAGTGATTCCGGTGATTGATTCCGGCAGGCCTTCTCGGACATGGCCCGGTCTTTTTTACATTCCGCCGCCAACCCCGCCCAACGTCCTCTGTAGCCGCTTTCAAACAGGGTGTTTTTCCGCTTCTTACGCTTCCGTAAAGGATGAATTAAACCATTTTCCCTTGTCTTCTGATAATGGCAATACCTGTCCCCCCTAAAAGCATCGTGAAAATAATCATGGCCCATTCGTTTAAGGTGGGGGTGCCGTTGAAAGGCAGTGGCGCGGGTGCGGGTGGGGTAAGCGTATTACTAATCAATGTTACCTGTGTATGTGATAATGCTCTACCAGTCAATGTTGCACCGGCCGTCATAGTTATATCTGATGCAGCTAGTATAATTCCTTGCATCTGTGCGCCCGTTCCAATTGCAACAACGTCGCCAACCACCCAGAAGACATTCCGAGCCTGTGCGCCACCAGTTAGGATGACGTTCATATTGCTGGCCACGGTGAAAGTTGAAGGTATCTGAAAAATCCAGACATCCGTTGAACTACCACTTAGAGTAAGATCTCCGCCGGATATGGAAGCGACATTATCAAAGGCATAGACGCCAGTAGTAAGATTGAGTGTTCCGATATTTCCTCCAGTACCCGGGTTGGTAACGCTTGCTGCTCGTCCCGCACCGTCTACGTATGCAGTTTGCCTGTCGTTAACTGCCGTATTTAGGTTGGTAGGAGTTGGTTCCGTATAGTCGGCTGCGTATACCTTGCCGTTCACAAGTGCTGATGTCGAAAATGTACCCGTACCGATTAATCCAAATCCGGTTATGAAACTCGCTGCCGCTGGGAAAATTCCAATATCTCCCGTAATCGAACTGAGTGGTATGGTGCTATCGGTTGTGATATGTGCTTCGGCCAGAATCGTATAATTACCAGCCGTGTAAAGGTTTATTGCCGCTGGTGAAACTACGATAGCCATCACTGTCTTACTAACATGAACCGCAGCAACGACACAAACGCAGGCCAGGATCAGAAACAATCTTTTCATGCTCATTGGAGTCTCCTATTGATTATTGTTCAGGATAAAGAATTTGCTCAAGAGCAACTCATACTATCTGCAGAGGCGGCGAAAACGTCCGCGCCTTTCAGACCGGAAATGGCCGAAGCGGAGTGCTTGGGCGTCGCTCCAACCCCTCATGAACCCCTCAGCGCTCACTCCCAGGGATGCAAATGAGGTTTAGCGGTGAAAAAACCAATCCCCATATGCTATGCAAATTCCACGCCTCGTTGATTGAGATACGTCGCATTTTTAATTTAGCAAATATGTATAAAGAGTTATAGCAGGGGAAGAGTCATCAAAGGCTTTGGCTTTGAGTAGACATGATGTTGCATGCAACAGAAGCGTTGCGTTAATTTCATGCTACATGCAACATTTATTGGAACTGCGCAGATCAGGCACAGTCAAATGCGGTTAAGGCGATTAAGATAAATCCGGTTTGATCCCAAGCTCTGTGGGTAAGCCATGCAGGGGTATTATGCAGGGGTATTATTTAAAGTCCAAGTATAGGTTATTACCTCATCGTTGTCAATGCGATTTTAGCAGGGCAAAAACGATTGTGCTTCCTAGGAACTTGTTTTTTTGATATAATACAATCACCCTTATTCCCAACCACGACACTTGCCGCCAAGGAGCCGCCCATGGCCTTCGTCAGCCTGGGTGCGGCTACGGAGATGTTGGGTCTGTGGTTGGTCCTTGCCTTAACGTTTTTGAACTCTGATTTCGCTGATTAAATTTGATTTCGCTGACTTATTGATTGACCACGATGGACGGAGAGCCGTGAGATTTCTGATGGCGTTGTGCTGGACTACGATGTGCAAGGGCGCTTAGTCGGCATCGATATAGATAATGCCGGCGAGAAGGTGGAGCTTAAGAAGCTTACGATCAATAAGATTCCGTTAAGCGAGCAGATAATCGCAGCCTAACCTGCATAACGGGCCGGGATATGAAATAATGGATTTTAAACGTTAAGTTATCACCTTATGGACAATGTCATTGACTTAAGCGTTCGAACAATCGTGCCAACTTTTTTAAAATAGACCATTCCGAATAAGCCCCAACGGGGCGCTCTAGGTTAGCCCAGGGCAGCGCCCCAATGCTGTTGAATTAAGCTTTTGAGGTCCGTTTGAGGTCCGCACCGAATTTCCAGTGGGGCGTCGGGCGGACCGCGTCGGAACTTCGAGGCTCCAACCACCGCTTAATGGAGAACTGTTAT
>JADFYA010000326.1:0-2834 GCA_015233285.1 Deltaproteobacteria bacterium
ACTATGTGGTCATTTTTGACGAGGCCGACCCCGGGGCGATCATTCGAGAAATCCTGCCCCACGTCCTGGTCAAGGGGGCTGACTGGCCTGAAGATGCCATTATCGGGGCGGATACGGTCAAGGCCGGTGGCGGCCGGGTCGTTCGAGTCCCTTTAACCCCAGGCGCCTCCACCACTGCCCTGATCGAGGAAATCACCCGCCGCTACTGCCGCCAATCCAATTCGGCCTGACCCCAAAAATTTGACTCGCCTGCCCTGGTTGTCATCAAGAAAAATCTTGACAAAACTATAGGCTTGAGGTATTCGTTCGTATACGAAGGAGGTTGACCGACATGAATAGATTGCAAAACCCCGTCCCGGACTGCGTCATTTTTTTTCTGGCCAAAGCCTATCAGAAGGCCCATGCCCATTTCAAAAAACAACTGCAACCGTATGGCCTGACCAACATCCAGCACCTGGTCCTGGAGGGCCTCTGGTATGAAGCCGGGCAGACCGCCGCCGAACTGGGCGAGTTTCTGATTCTGGATAAGGCCACCTTGTCCGGGGTGCTGGACCGGATGGACAAGGCGGACTGGATCAGGAAGGCGGCGGACCCGGAAGACGGCCGCATCTTCAAGCTGTATCCATCTGCCCGGGCCAATGCCCTCAAAGAGGAGCTGATGGCCTTAAGGCAGCGGACCAACGAAGAGATTCTGTCGCCCTTTAGTATTGAAGAACAAGTGCTGTTAAAGAGGCTGTTAAAGGATATGTCCTAACCCCGCCGGCGGGAGTATAATCTTCACCGGACGGCCCGAATTTTTTTTCACTAAAGTTCGTATACAAACAGTACCGCCGGAGCCTGGGGAGGCATTTTAACTTAGCTCCTCCTCCAAGTCCAAGATGACTTGGTCAATATATTCTTGGAGCCATTTCTCTCGATAATTAATGGTCTTTAGAATCCTAAGGGACTCAGGAGTTCCCCAATTTTCAAAAGCCCTAATGCCACACTCACGAACCTCGGCATCTGAGTGAGCCAGCGCCGCTAAGGCAATGTCCTGCCCTTGTGGATATATGTCAAAATAATCCATATGTAGTATCACTTGTAGCAGGCCGATCATGATTTTGAGGTCTGAAAAGTAATCAACAAACACCGAGAGTAACCACTCTTTTGTTCGCGCTGCATTTTGTTCCATACGTTTTCGGACGAATTCATCTGCACGTGAATAGAATCCATATTCAAAGTTCTGCCTTGAAATTATGCTCAGTAGTTCTTTGGTATATTTTTCTTGGAATTGTTGGAGAATCGACTTGCCTGAGGCATTCTCCAGGTGGCCGGGAGCACAGTCAGAATAGTCAATCATGCCTTCGAAAATAGGGCCTTTGATAGACTCGGTTTGGTTTAATTTAGTTGCTGTATTAATCATTTTTCTTTCCTTCCAGACCGGGCAATCACTCCCGGACCAGTGAGTCAATCACACCTAAATTAACTTTGGCTTAATATTACCATACCGGAACATTAACAACAAATCAAAAAGGAAGCTTTTACCAGGAAGGATTAACGGACATGGATGAGATGCAAAAGGTATACGAATCGCTGGCCGCCCATCTGGACCGGTTGCCGGCGGGTTTCCCGAAAACATCCTCCGGCGTGGAACTGCGCATTTTGCGCCGATTGTTTACTCCCGAAGAAGCCGGGCTGGCTCAGTTGCTCGCGCTGAAGCCGGAGACCCCCGAAGAGATCGCCCTGCGCACAGGACAGAACGCAGAGGAACTGGCCCCCAAGCTGGAAGCTATGGCCAAGAAGGGCCTCATCTTTCGCATTCGCAAGAACCAGGGCGTGAAGTATATGGCCGCCCAGTTTATCGTCGGCATTTGGGAATACCACGTCAATGATCTTGACCCGGAACTGATCAGCGACGTTAACGAATACATGCCCTATTTCTTCGAAAAGCAAGCCCAAGTCAAGACGTCCCAACTCCGGACCATCCCGATTGCCAGGGCCTTGTCCGCCGAGCAGGCGGTTATGCCCTATGAGGAAGCCCGCCGGATCGTGGGGGAGCATGACCAGATCCTGGTCGCCCCCTGCATCTGCCGCAAGGAACATCAGATGACTGGCCACGGCTGCGACAAACCAATGGAAAGCTGTCTTATCTTCGGTTTGGGGGCACAATATTACGAAGAAAACAAACTGGGCCGGCGGATCGATCAGCAAGAAGCCCTGCAGATCCTGGAAAAGGCCGAGAAAGCCGGTCTGGTCCTGCAACCCTCGAACTCTCAGAAAATCATGAATATCTGCACCTGTTGCGGCTGTTGTTGTCAGATCCTTAAGAGCCTCAAACGCCTGCCCCACCCGGCTGAGTACGTTTCGTCCAACTATTTCGCCATCATCGATCGCGACAAATGCCTTGGCTGCGAAACCTGTCTCGACCGCTGTCAGATGGAGGCTATCCGGATCGAGGACGACACGGCCATGGTGCTGTTAGACCGATGCATCGGCTGCGGCCTGTGTGTCCCCACCTGCCCCGAAGAAGCGATCCGCCTGGAAGCAAAACCGGAAGACAAACGATGCACTCCGCCGCCACATTACTCAGAGACCTTGAAGCGGATGGCCAAAGAGCGCATGGCCCTGCGGCAGGCCGGAAGAACGGCCTAGAAGCGGCACAAAAGAAGCAGGATCAGCGATCAGCCTCAACGGTTTGACGGTGGAAGCAACTACCGGTTTTTCATCCTCATCGTTGAGTGTTGGTCGCGGTAAGATCATAGCTGGAAAGTTCAGCCAAAGAGACCTCGAAAATGATTTAAAGACTGTTGATTTTCAAAGAAGGATGTGTTAAGTTTTTTGTAAATCATCCGGTG
>JADFYA010000326.1:2844-4437 GCA_015233285.1 Deltaproteobacteria bacterium
AGGGAGTAAGGCAATGGCTGCAGCACTTACCGATAGTACAATCGAAGCCCTGGTCGACAGAGGCGTACAGGTTGTCGATCCTTTTGACCGGGAAAGCCTACAGCCCTCGTCTATTGATCTAAGATTGGGCAACGAACATTTTGGATATGATATCAAACAGTATATCCTGGGTGACCGATACGATGAAGAGAAAATCACCAAGGATGTTTATGAGTCTCTTTCACTGGAGCATGGCCAGACGGCCTTCATCGGGATATATGAAAAAATATCTATCCCTAATCAGGCGTTAGGGGTTATCTTTCCCAGGAGTAGCATCACCCGATTGGGCATTCATATCGTACCCATTTACTTGAATCCGGGTTATGTCGGATCTCCGCCGCTGACTATCACCAACCATGCCGGTTTCCCGATCATCTTGAAGCCTGGTTATCGAGTCGCCCAACTGGTATTATTCTCCCTGGACGGTTGTCCCAGCCGGCTTTATAAAGACATCGAAGACGCCAAGTATCATGAGGAACATGTGGAACATTCTAGATTATATCAGGATAAAGAAATTGAAAGACTGTTCACATCCAGTTCAGGAACTCATCCACTGATATTTCCGCCTGGGCGATAATCGTCTGCAAGGTCTTGGGAGCCAAATCCCGGTTATGGGAGGGAACGACGATCCTTAAGTGAGGTTTTTCAAAATGCCTCAGATGGACGTGACTCCCCTTATGATGATGGATGGTGAATCCGGCCCGTTCCAAGACCCGAAGCACCTCCTTAGCCGTCATGACCGGCAGGCGGGGCACGGTGGTCAACCTACCGCGACACGAAGGGTCTCGTGGATGACCAGGCGCTCAATGGGGATAGTCTCCCCATCCATGAGCAAGCCTTCCACGTAGCAGGTAATGGCTTCACGGGCCATGTCCTTGGCTTCCTCAATAGAGGCCCCTTCAGTCACCAGTCCTGGGAGAGCTGGAACGGTGACGGTGTATCCTCCGTTCTCGTTCTGTTCGAAAACCACGGTATAGGACAGCTCACGTTGTGTCATTATTATCTTCCTAATATTGGTCTCTTAACCTGTTTTTAAGGAGAGAGAAAGGGGACGGTCGATCTTTACTCCATCCGGCGATCCAGGGTGCGGTATTGTAAGGCTTCGAGGATATGCTCGGAGGTGATGCCGTCGGTTTGGGATAAGTCGGCGATGGTTCGGGAGATTTTTAGGACCCTGGTGTAGGCCCGGGCGGACAGGCCCAGTTTATCCACGGCCCGCTCCAGAAGTTTTGAGGATTTTTCGTCTATGGCGCAAAAAGTCTGAACCATCTTAGAGGTCATCCGGGCATTGCAGGTGACCCGGCGGTGCTTGCTCAGACGATCCTGTTGCACAGTCCTGGCTCGTTCTACTCTAGCCCTGATGGTTTGCGACGTTTCCGTCCCGGCCGCGGGGGCCGTGAGGTCTTTAAAGGGTACGGCCGGCACGTCTACGTGGAGGTCGATGCGGTCCATCAACGGCCCGGACACTCTAGACCGGTAACGTTGGATTTGAACCTGACTACAATGACATTGGTGGGTGGTGTCACCCAGGTAGCCGCATGGACAGGGATTCAT
>JADFYA010000327.1 GCA_015233285.1 Deltaproteobacteria bacterium
TTAGTGACATCGGCTTCCGGGGCCACTTCCCGCAGAAACTGGCGCAAATCCAGCGGAGATAGAACCAGAACTGCGGTGGGTGCAATGGACAGCTCATGCCTGCCTCTCATTGGTCTGATCAGGACATCGTCATCCGATTGGGGACCGTTACCAAATCGGGAGTCTGTCCCTGAGGGTGACTTCTTTCTCTTGAATGGGTTTTTCATATAGGCTATCGAATCCTTTGTATAGACTCAGGTAAACGAAGATAAATCTTTAGGTTGGCTTCCCTCAAGCCGGCGGTTGAAGACATCTGGGACCATATAAGTTGATAATATTAATGCCTGGATAAAAATATATCAACACAATTCTAGCTTAGTCCGCAATTTTCTTGTCCATAGCCAGGGAAGACGGCGACTTCAGGCAGGTGTTGATTAACTTAAGGAAAGGCGACGTCCATCAGGCACCAGAGGAGAATAGATGAGTTGGCTTAGAGGAATTTTGATTGACCGCGACGGGGTGAAAATCTTCGTCCGCACGAGTCCTGGGCGGAAGCCTACCAGGGGAACAGGCGAGTAGAACCGGACATGGGGAGAGAAGATTTAGGCTATCACCCGATGCCGAGTTGAGTATTCCTGGTCGGAAAGGACTACCTGGGTGGCCAGGCGCTTCTCGGTATTCAGGATGATCGGCCCGAGCAGATTGGCTGTCATTTGACTGGGATCGGTCGGCACGGATATAATCACGAATACGATGCACTTACTAATGTCATCGGCTTTGATGATTTCCGCCTCGGCTGAACTGATTTGAATGCGGTAATCCGGTTTGAACAGAAGAGGATCCATGATAACGAAGGCTAGCCCAGGATCATTTAGCGACTGAAGCCACTTAAAGGGAAAGTCCTCCGGGCGTTCGATGATCGTATAGAGCTTCCTTTTTTCAAAGCCCAATACCCCCCGGTCCATGCGGATAATTTGTTGGGGCGAATTCTGGATTTCCCCAAAACGGACGGTCTTGAAGTTTGCCAAAGGGGTATCTGGTAGCTGGCTCAAATTCAACTCTCTTCTGGTTCCTGTTTGCGTTTTTTCCATAGATTAGCCACTTGGCCGAGATCGACCGGGGTCTGACGGGCCGCCTCGATGTTTTCTTCCTGGATTCTTTCGTAAATCTCCTGGCGGTGGACAATCACGTTCCTTGGTGCCTCTATCCCCAATTTGACATGGTTGCCTTTGACCTCAACCACCGTCACCCGAATATTGTCACCAATGGTGATGGTCTCGCCCGACTTCCGTGTCAAAATAAGCAATGTCCAACTCCATTCGCCGAAAACGCTGGTTACAGTGCTCTGGGCGAGTCGGTTAGTCGCAGGCGAACACTAATAAACGTCTAACTAGAATCGGGCTGTTGGGTCACTAAGCCCAACGAATTATAATCCCTTTACCTGACCGGGTCAAGCATCTATATCAAAGAATAAGTCATTTTGTTTAGCCTACGGAGATCATTCCGGAATACTCTGGATCAAGGTCAAACATAAATCGATTTTATTTAGGTTGATCACCAGGTTCCTGGGGGACGATCTTCCAATTCAATTCGCTGCACAAAATTGGCGATCTTTTCTGTGATTAGTCTATCATCCCGGGATTTCTCCTTCAACTTGAAAAACAGACCGGCAAAATTGTAACTCTTGTTGGCCTGGTAAACGGCGACTCTAGCCACTTTCGCTTTCAGTTGGAAACTGTCCCGGCCTATTTTCAGGCTCAGTCCGATCTCCATACCCGCGGCCAATTTATTCTCCACGTTCGATTTGTAAATGATCCCGGCCCCGCCGGCCGAAAGATCCAATATTCTTACACTTGATACATTTCTATTCTGGATAACCAACTGGACATCATGGGTGGGTCTGATATTTGCCCGGAAGTATCTTCTTTTGTTAAGGCTGCGGATAGAAAAATCCGTTAGTTGGATGATGACAAACTGCTCAAATAATTTCTGGCCTTCATCAATGCAATCGACAATCAAAGCGTCGAGGCCCATTTTCATGCTTTCTTTCCCGGCCATTTTTTTGAAGTCTATGGCAAAGGCAAGCTTGACCCGGTCTCCGATCTGCGATTTCAAAATTCGAGGGACCGGTTGAATCAATTTTATCTTGTCATCATCGACTGATACAATCTTAGTCGACCGGAAGTCGGTTCCCTCCACAACGATATCTACTACCCCCCCCATTTTCGAAATGCGGGACAGGAGGTTTATGGATTCCGCTTTCTGGGTTTTGTCTTGCCGCTTGCTCAAGAAGCCTAGTATGACCATAAGATACCGTTAACTCAACATAATCAATGGCGTTCAGGTATGTGGTTTAAGTCTGTCCATTATCGCTCCGGCTAAGAATAATTACTGTCTCTCAACCCTGGCCGCATCGCATCCATCGGCATCTGATGGGGTGGAGTTGCGGGTGACCAGTAGAAGCTCTCCGGGTGCTGATCCAGATATCTATCTTTTATTGTCGTTTATTGCCAGACACTTGCTTCCGACACGCAAATAGAAACCCGCAACCCAAAATCATTGAATAAAATTAACGAGACTCAAAGACATAACCTTAGTGGATGAGGACATTGCCGCCTGAAGATTTTGCTGCTGGGCGAGCATCTCCGTGATGGCCGTAGTCATATCGGCATACTCCACGTTACCCAACAGAGTCGACATGTTCTGACTTAATGTGTCCATATAGCTGTTGGTCGCGTCAAGGCGGCTGGAGCGTGCCCCGACGTCGGCATTCACATCAGTCGTCCGGGTCGCCCCGGCAGAGATCGGGTCAATAGTGTTATTAATGGCAGCTTGATCATTGTTGGCCAAAGCGTCCCGCAACGCAAAAAGATTGCCCAACGTATCGGAAGAACCTTTAACTCCCAGAAGCGCGGCAGTTTTTTCCCACTGCTTACCATTTACCGCCGGATCATATGTGGCCGATGCCACCTTTTGTTCCTCTTCAACGTATAGCGTTTTCCCATTTGCCAGCGAGCTTAGGTCTATGCCTTTTTTCTGATCGTTAATTCCAGCATACAAACTTATATCATTTTTATTTAAGATGTCAAGCAAATCTCCGACGGTTACGGCCGATGACAAATCAAAATCCGCGCTTTTTGCCCCTATATTTACTTGGATCTTTTTCAAGGCATCGGACAATCCTGTTCCGCCGCCCAATACGTCCACCGCAGTAAGCCGGCTTATGTTGGGATTCAAATCAGTTCCGGTGTAAGTGGCCACACCTTCGTTGCTTACGCCCAATAACCCTAAGTCCTTGGCGGTACTAGTGCCGGCCGATCCTTCTTGGACTTGAATCACCCCCTTAGCCGTGGGTTGGGTATCAGTCAGCACCAGACTCTTGTTATTTCCAGACAGAGACGCCTTAAGAGAAAAAGTTGAGCCGGGATGGGTCCCGCCATAATTGTTGATGGCGTTAACCACGTCCTGCATGGTCACGGCCTGGCTGAAATCAATCGTCGCCGTATCGCCGCTCATGTCCGTAAAAGCCACCTTACCGGGACTCACTCCCGCTCCGGAATTAAAATCGGACAATCGGGTAGAATCAACTCCATGCCGGGCAGTGCTGGGATCTAAAGAGATCGTCTGCAAGAAATCCACAGCCCCAGGAGTATTGTCCGGGGCCACAGTGATCGTGGAGTTATGACCGCTGGTGCCGGACTTAAGAACGAATCCTACTTTGGGATCATAATTCACCTGAACATTACTCAGCGGGGCTATATTCGGGTCCCCGGGGATGGGCGGCACGGCCCCAGGATCGCCGTTAATTTTACTATATATCTCTCGCATCAGACCATTAGAATCATAACGCCCCGGATCAATCTGAATGGGATTGGACTTTACTCCGTCCACAGTCAAAAGAAAAGAACTGTTGGCCGGGACCGTGATGGAGAAGTAGGCCGGCGTATCCGATTTCCGGACGCTCCCATAACTGATTTGATTGGCCGTAAAACCCAGCGTTTCATCCGCCGTGCCACGGGACTTATCCAGGGCAAAGGTGTGTTGTCCCGAGGTTTCGTTAATACTAAAGGTTCCGGTAGTATCATCCACCGCCACGGCGTATGTGCCCTTTAACGGGGAATTGGCTCCATCGAGCTGCTTTTGAATCGTGTTGGCCAATTGCCAGTTGGTGTAGTTTCCGGCCGGGATGTTGACCGAGATTCCCCTAACCCCGTTGTCTTCCGACAAATATAGGACGTTGTTGGCATCAGCCGCTCCGGAACCGGTGGCGCTATAGTTACCGGCCGGCAGGCCCAAAGAACCCAGCAAAGTGTTACCGGCCGGACTGGTCAGGTTGAGGCTTGAGGCATTGCCGGACACCTGGTTTACGAAATTAAACCCCGTCCCATTGAATGCCACCGATACCTGGCGGCCACCAAAGGCGGTAACCAGCCCGGGTTGAATGGCCGCAGCC
>JADFYA010000328.1 GCA_015233285.1 Deltaproteobacteria bacterium
CAGATTTCTCGCTTCGCTCGAAATGACAGGGAAGCTTCGCACCGAAACGAAGTAGACGTGGACCATCTGGAATGACGATGCAAATTTGTCATTCCGAACGAATGTGAGGAATCTTATTACGTCTGAAGAAGGTCAGGCGTGCCGCGCTAATTCAACAGCATTGGGGCGTTGCCCTGGGCTAACCTAGAGCGCCCCGTTGGGGCTTAAGCGGAATTGGCCGTTTATTAAAATCAGATCCGTTGACCCTGCCCTTAAGTTAATGACATTGACCAGAACAAGCAACATGCAACCAGAAGTGTTAATCATAATCTTAAACGGAGCGACCGAGATGGATGCGAAAAAAATACTCATCGTTGATGATGAAGAGATGATCCGAAAAATGCTGAATCTATTCTTCACCGAAAACGGCTACAAGGTTTTTCCGGCCGAAAACGCTCATCGAGCCTTGGAAATCCTTAAAGAAGATAGATGCCAGGTGGCGTTTTTGGACCTGAACATGCCGGGCATGAATGGGCTGGACCTTTGCCGGAAAATCAGGACGTCCTTCCCCATTACGTGCATTTTCGCCATTACCGGTCAAGCTTCTCTGTTTGAGCTGGTCAGTTGCCGGGGAGCGGGGTTTGACGATTATTTCACCAAACCTTTCGATCTAAAGCAGTTGCTGAAAGCGGCTGAAGATGCGTTTGAAAAATTGAACCGGTGGAAGAAGAAGTAGGAGGATGGCTCGTTGCTGGTTGCTCGTTGCGTGTTGACGAGACATCCGGCGAATTTCCATAAAATAGACATTTCCGCTTAAGCCCCAACGGGGCGCTCTAGGTTAGCTCAGGGCGCCCTTTCAGGGCTTAATCGGAATAGACTATTTATTAGAATAGGATCTGACGACCAGCCACAAAGGCATCCACAAGTCAGACCTGCTAACCATCCACATGACCATCCATCTGACCAGCCAGCTATCCAACTACATATACATCCTGCATGACGACCGGCTGACCATTCCATCAGGCAGCCATATGACCAGCCTTACAGCCAGTCATCTGCACATTCTGACTACCAGCCACATGACCAGCCTGCTATCCAGCCACATACTCATCCTGCTATCCAGCTACATATACATCCTACAGGCAGACCGGCTGACAAGCAACACGCTAACCAGTCACCTCCTCCCGCACCGTTTCCATGAACGCCTGCAAAGTCGGCGAAATCCATTTGTCTTTGTGCCTGATCATCAATATGCCGGTTTCCAGGACTTCGTCCCCCCAGGGCAGCACGACCAGCTCTTTGGCGGTGATCTCTTTCTTTATGGAAATCTCCGGCATAATCGTTAGGCCGACACCTTTCATCACACATTGCTTGATGGCCTCAACGCTGTTCATTTCAATGACGGCCGCTGTCTTGACCTTTTCCTCGATCAGGATCTGTTCAAAAACCATCCGGTAGCTGCAATCATGCTTCGGAAAAATGATCGCCTCCCCTTGCAGGTCACGGACGCCCACGGACCGCCGCCCAGCCAGCGGATGACCGGCCTGGGCCACAATGACCAGCGGCACGATTCCCAAGACCTCGAATTTCAAATCCCGGGCGTTAATGGATTCGGCCAGAAGAAAGGCCAGATCCGTGACCCCGCTTTTTAGCTCTTGTTCCAGAGAATGGTAGGCGCAACTGTTGATATCAAACCCGACCTTCGGGTATCTGGTGCGGAATTTGCTGAGAATCGCAGGCAAATAACATGTGCCCAGGCTCTGAGGAATACGGATGGACAAGGAGCCTTGCGGCTGGGTCCGGCCGGTGACTTCGGAGAGAGTTTCTTCCTCGATGTCGATCATTTTCTGGGCATACCGCATCAGGGCCTGACCAGCCTCCGTCAGAATGACCCGCTTGCCCAGCCGGTCAAACAGCGGCACGCCGAATTCCGCCTCCAGCAACCGGATTTGAACCGACACGGTGGATTGAGCATAATTCAGGGTCTCGGCCGCCCGGTTGAAACTGAGGAGTTTCCCCACCGTCTGAAATGTTTTGAGCTGACGCAGTTCCATCTGCCGTCCTTTCGTTCAATTTTTTCGATCATAACCATGAAAACCTTTCGCTTTACACAAGATAAATGATCGGTTATAGGAATCACCAGGTTCTGTCAAGCCCAATATCGTTGGAAAAATGAATCCGGCGAGTTAACCGATGAACGCAGACTGAAGAGACCCGCCGACCGAATCTTGAATTCAGGCGCATAGTGTTTTCTAATCTGCGAAAATCTGTGCAATCCGTGGATTAAATCATGGCCCTTTACTCAAACATTAGACAAACTGGAGGCGGTTATGAACAAGTATGCAACTATCGGCGTCATCTTGATGCTCTTCGGGTTTATTGGTTTTATGGCTCAGGCCGCGGCGGCGGATGAAGGGGTAGGGGTCAAACTCAAGACCATTGAAGAGCTGGTCAAGGAAGCCCAGGAAGGTGTGAATTTCATCGCCATCGAAAAAATGAAAAAGAGAATCCAGGACAATGATAAGCTGATCTTACTGGATGTCCGAACCGAGAGGGAATATCAAGCCGGCCACATCAAGGGCGCGGCCTGGCTTGAACGCGGCCTGGCGGAATTCGTGCTGGCCCGGACATTACCACTTCAGGATGCTGAAATTATAGTCTATTGCAAAGCAGGGAACCGGACGGGATTAGTGGTTAAAGCCTTAAAGAGCGCCGGGTATAAAAATGTGGCCGGGTTAGACGGCGGTTTTGATGAATGGGCCCGGCAGGGTAACCCGGTTCACAACTTCCTCGGTGAATTCAAGATGGTCAATCCGGCCAAGATCAATGCGGCTTCGTTTGGGGTTGACTATTATCAAAACAAAAAAAACCCGTAAGTCATATCCGGACAAACAATTATACCGGGGCGATGCGGCCTATTCCGGGATAATTTCCCTCTTCCGGGGAGTTTTTCCCCATCGTCTCGGGATAATTTCCTTCTAAAATGAGAATAACTCCTATTTACAAATAGTTCCTTCGTAGATATGATAATCCCGCCTGGAATAAATAAGCCCATAACCACCACTAATGGATCACATCAGGGCAACCGCATAAAATTTTTTTAGAATAACCTGAGTTCGACGAGTACGCCAAGCGATCAGCATCAAGATCCATTATTCAATCCGCAGATTGCCCAGATTTGCGCAGATTAAAAAAGACGAATGACCGCAGGCCCCTGTTGAGCTCATCCATCTGCGTCCATCGGCGAAATCGGCGGATTAATTTTAGATTTAACCAGGGGGGAACCTATGAATATTAACAGACGCGATTTTTTGAAGCTGGCCGGACTGGGGGGTGTAGTTTTTGTCTCCGGTCTGGGGAGCCTGGCTGGTCCGGCAAATGCCGCCCGGTCTACGGAAGATGATTTCTATTTTATTCAATTATCAGACACCCATGTGGGATTCACCGGGCCGGCCGTAAATCCGGAAGCGCCGGAAATGTTAAAGAAAGTTATCACGATCGTTAACGGATTGGCCCAACAGCCGGATTTTGTATTTTTTTCCGGTGACTTAACTCATGTTACCGATGATGATCAGGAGCGGAAAACCCGTCTGGCCCTATTCAAAAACACGGCCAAGGGGCTGAAGGTGAAAGACGTTAAGTTCATGCCGGGTGAACACGACTCCGGACTTGATGACGCCGCGGCTTATAAAGAATTTTTTGGCGAAACACACTATGTCTTTGACCATAAGGGGGTCCATTTCATTGTCCTGGACAATGCTACCGACCCCATGGCCAGCGTCGGAGAAAGCCAGTTAAAGTGGCTCAGCGACGATCTGAAGCAGCTCAAAAAAGACGCTCGAATAATAATTTTGACCCACCGGCCGCTTTTTGATCTATATCCAAGTTGGGACTGGCATACCAGAGACGGGTCCAAGGTGATGGAGCTGCTCATGCCATACTCAAACGTAATCGTGTTTTACGGCCACATTCATCAAGAGCATCATCACGTGACGGGACATATCGCCCATCACGCGGCCAAAGGGTTAATGTTTCCTTTGCCCGCTCCGGGTTCCGTCCCCAAACGGGCCCCCATTCCCTGGAATGCCGCCCAACCGTATAAGGGGTTGGGGTTCCGGAACATCGAACCAAAGGTCAAACCGGTCCGGTTCGACATCACTGAATTGGGAGTGAAAGGAGAAAAAATATGAACTTAAAACAATCCTTATCTCTAACGTGCATCCTCGCAATCGTTGCCTTAATCGTCGGCGCAGTGGGCGGCTACGCACTGGCTCAAGCAAAAGACCGGGTCATGGCTCAAGAAACAGACCGGGTCATCATGGCTCAAGAAAAAGCCCAGGTCGTTCAGGCCCAAGAAAAAGAACGGGTCATCCAGATAACGGCCAAGAGGTTCGAATACAAGCCAAATACCATAACGGTGAAAAAAGGTGTCCCGGTGCTGT
>JADFYA010000329.1 GCA_015233285.1 Deltaproteobacteria bacterium
GGCTGTCTATTTCGATGGCCATTTCGAGGATAACGTGGTGTATAGACTAGAAGATACCCCATGCGGCGATGTCGTGGGAAAGCCAATTTGCTGCTTCCCCAGGGATGTGCGCCACTTGTTCCCGAATGATGTTGTGCTCCAGGAGATGCTGGCCGAGAGCTATGTTGGAACCACCCTCTGGAGTTCCCAAGGACACCCCATCGGCCTGATCGCCGTTATCGGGCGGCAACCTCTGCCGAACCCCCTTATGGCGGAATCGATGCTGAAATTGGCGGGCATTCGCGCGGCCGGTGAATTGGAACGCAAAGAAGGGGAGGATGAACTCGTCAAAGCCAGAAAGGAGGCCGAATCGGCGAATCGAGCCAAGAGTGAGTTTTTGGCCAACATGAGTCATGAGATTCGCACCCCTCTTAACGGCGTTCTGGGCATGCTGCAATTGCTGGAAACTACTTATTTAGAAGAAGAACAAAAAGAATATGTAGAGATTGCCATTAACTCAAGCAACAGCCTGCTGACCGTGATCAACGATATCCTTGATTTCTCTAAGATTGAGGCCGGGATGTTGGAGATTAAAGAAGAAGCGTTCGATTTGCACCACCTTCTGAACTCCGTGCAAAAGATATTTTCAAATCAAGCCCATAAAAAGGGAATTAACCTTCATTATGGAATCATCGGCAAGGTGCCCCGCTGGATCATGGGCGATAGTGCCCGCCTCAGGCAGGTATTATTCAACTTGATTGGGAACGCCATAAAGTTCACGGCGAACGGCGAAGTACGGTTAACAGTACGACCGGAAGAAATGGGAGAGACTGAGGTTTTGTTACGATTTTCAGTTCAAGACACCGGTGCCGGCATACCCCCTGAAAAAGTGGAATACGTTTTTGAAACATTCACCCAACTTGACGGGACGAACACCAGACAACATGAAGGAACCGGTCTGGGCTTAAGTATAGTCAAGAAAATAGTGGAATTGATGAACGGAAATGTCTTTGTCGAAAGCCGGGTCGGGGTCGGGTCTAACTTTAGCTTTTTGTTAAAATTTAAGATAGTTCAGCAAGACCAAGACGAGAAAAATTTAAAGGAAAGAACTCTTTCCGACGTCGTCCCCGCGGCCCTTCACATTTTATTGGCAGAGGATAATCAGATCAATCAACTGCTGGCAAGGAAAATCCTGGAGAAACGGGGACACAAAGTCACGGTGGTTGAAAACGGACGGAAAGCAATCGCCGAATTGGAAAAAGAGAGGTTTGACCTCGTCTTCATGGACGTTCAGATGCCGGTGATGGACGGGGTGGAAGCGACCAGACTAATCCGGAGCGACACGTCCGGCGCTTTTAGAACGGACATTCCCATTGTGGCTATGACTGCCATGGCTATGGCCGGAGACAAAGAAGATCTTCTAAAAATTGGGATGGATGATTATGTGTCTAAACCTATTGGGAAAAATCAACTTGAATCAGTTATTGCCCGTGTGCTGGAAAAGCGTTCTTCATAATATATCTGTTCACTTTTTATTGGGGAATATTCATGAACAGGTAGGCACCGAAAAGGCCGAAGGTGATATTGGCCAGCCAGGCGGCCAGGAAGGGCGGGAGCAGTCCGGAGTAGCCCATGGACACGCTAAAGCCGAAGAACACCCAATAAAAAAAAGAAAACGCTATACTTATACCAATGCCGCCGGCCAGGCCACCCTTGTTTCCCTTACCCAGGGCCATTGAGATTCCAATCAGGCCGAGGATGACTGAGACCAGGGGAAAGGCAATCTTGGCATGCAGGTCCACTTCGTATCGGGTCGCGTTATAACCCTCTGTTTTGATTTTATTAATATAATTAGATATCTCTGCGACGGTCATTTCTTCCGAGTTTTTGATGACATGCTCCAAATCACTCGGTTTTTCCGGCAGATCAATAAGCTCTACGGAGAACCGGGTAGTCCGGAAGGAACCATCAGGGTCTTTTATTTGGGTCAGCCCGTTATGGAAAAGCCACTTTCCATCCACCCATTGGGCCCGTTTGGCGTCAAGCCGCTTAACCAGGTTAAAATCTTTATCAAGAAAATAAATGGTCACGCCTTCGAACACTTTTTTGTCTTTTTGATACACCTGAATATTATAGATTGAATTCGATCCCCGAAACCAGATTTTTTCATTCAGGTAAAAGCTTTCAGCCGGTTTCTTTTCTATCTGCAGTTCCCAAATCCGATTGACGACTTCACTGGCATGAGGGACAATCTTTTGATCGATGGAAAAGGATAAAAGGGAGCAGAGGAGACAAACCAGCAGAAAGGGGTAGGCTAGCTGGTTCATGCTGATGCCGCAGGATTTCATGGCCGTTATTTCATTGTTTCGGTATAGAATGCCCAAACATAGCATTATCCCCATCAACACGGCCACCGGAATCATGAGCACCAGGATTTGAGGGATTTTAAGCAGAAAGAAATAGATCATGGTCACGGTGGATACTTTGGCTACCGCGAAGCGATCTACTTTTTCAAAAAAATCAACAGTTAGAAAAATGCCGGTAAAGGCCGCCAGGCAGAAACAAAACAGTTTGGTGAACTCTCTTAGGGCATAATTGGTGATTATTTTCATAAAAGCATCCTAATATTGAAATCCAATTCCCCACTCAGCCAGGCTACCCAAATGACTATTTATGATTTCCGTCTTTTTGCCGTGTTATGGTTTTTCTTGAAATAGGAGAACCAACCTAGGCCAAAGCAAACCTTTTCCGAACGTAGTCCTTGACCGATGACCCCAGCCGGATAATTAGTTCAAGCAAGGCGATGGGTTTTTCCTCCGCTGTCCGTTTCAACAGATACAAACCCAGGGTTAAAAAAATCACATTGGGCATCCACATCCCCAAACTTACGGGATAGGCGCCGCTTTGGCCTAACGACCAGGCGGCCGATAGGAAAACATAATAGATCAAGAAAATGACCAAAGCCAGAGTCACCCCCCAGGACCGGCCGGATCTTTTCGTTTGAAGCCCCAATGACGCCCCCAGGATGGCCATGATCAGGCAAGTGATCGGTATGGAGAAGGGCTTATGAATCTCCATCAAGATTAAATTGCGGTTGACTAGATCCTGGGGTGGGAGCTTGTTAAGGGTCTCCCATAACTCGGGCACAGTCATTTCCGTGTAACCCTTTTCTGTTCTTTTTTCTATCAGTTGTTGAAGATTAAGTTTGAGATAGTAGTTTTTGAAGGAGACGGTCTGGACGGTTTTGTAGTTATGGCTGACTTTTTGAATAATTCCGTCTTCCAAGACCATTCCGGAAATTATCCGACGCTCATCCGTGACCATGGAGCCTCTTTTGGCGATAATAATGTTTGAAAATTGCGGCTCTCTTTCATCAGAAATAAAGACCTGCTCAAAAGTTTTGTCCCTAGGGGCAATTTGATTAATATAAATCACCATATCAGTGAAATCATTGATAAATACTTTTTCTTTCAACCCGACATCAGCCCGGGTCCGGGCGATTTCATATAAGATGTCTTTGAAATTCTTGTTGCCCCACGGGAGCGCGAAAATGGCCAAAAAGGATGTTATCAAGTATGTGATCAAACCGATGGTCAGCACCGGAGGCATAAGCTGATACAGGCTTATCCCCGCGGTTTTCATCGCAGTTATTTCATTGTCGTGAGATAACCGTAAGAACGCCAGGAGAACAGCCAGGAGCGTTGACATGGGCAGGGTGAAAACAAAAAAATAGGGGAGGATAGACACGATCAAACCTCCCACCTGCCGCGGTTGAATTCCCCGGCTGAAGATCATTTCAGCCATACTCATAACCCGGCTGAGCAATAGAACGAAAGTAAAAACCACCAGGCTGACCCACAGCGGGGTGATTATTTCTTTGATGATGTAAAAATGAATAGTCTTTTTCATATTGCCGCGATCTTACCGGATCGATGATTAATTGTAAATGGATTTTTTTGGGATCAGAGGAACATTGTCTTCCTGAATTGGGCGGGATTGGGCGGCTCCGGGATGAAAAGTCTTGACACCGTAAGGTTGAAATGTTAGCTATAACTCGGCTTAGTTCTTTATGAATGGACATGAAGAAAGGGGGTGGGAACGGTGAAGGATAGAGACACACTGGTCGGCCAGAAAGACAAGAACCCGGCGAGGCCCGGCAACGATTTTGGTGAAGATGATATATTAGATCTAATTAGTACTATTGGTGATTTCAGTGGTGAGACGGCCGGACCTCCCACCTCTCCGGCCCCTTCCTCCGGGCTTGATCAGTCCTTCGATGTCGACATTGACGCAGAAATAGAACAGTTGTTTAAAGAAGATGCTGAACTTCGGAAGGCGTTGGACGGGTCTCTGTCTTTGGACGGGCCGGCCGAAAAGACTGCAGCCGATGACTCTCTT
>JADFYA010000032.1 GCA_015233285.1 Deltaproteobacteria bacterium
CTGTCAAATGAACGAGTATGACTCAGAAAAGATGGCTCTTGTTCTTCACGAGTCAGGTTATGACCTTACGCCCGACATGGAACTAGCCGACTTAATTTTGCTGAACACTTGCAGTATTAGAGACAAGGCTCAACAAAAAGTATACAGTTTCCTGGGGCGGCTGCACCGTCTAAAGGAACAAAAGCCGGAACTGATTATCGGCGTGGGCGGATGCGTAGCCCAGCAAGAAGGTATCCGGTTACTTAAAAGAGTTCCTCATCTGGACCTGGTATCCTTGTCACATAATCTAGTGTTTTATCGAGGTGGGGCTTCAGGTCAAGTCATCAGTTGACTGAAGCAGATGACGGCAGGAAATTCTTCCGTCACTTCATCCGGGCCGTCAGAATTGTTCCGGGCTTTATGGAAAACGTGATCAAGTCCCCAGGTCCGGGCGGTTCTGAGTACTTCGAGATCGTCATCCACAAACATGGTCCGGCTATTTTCGAACCGGACCTGCTTTTTGATCCCGTCCCAAAATCGGGGATCTTCTTTGGGATAACCGATGTCAGAGGAGGAAATCATAGAGTGGAAATAACGGTCCAACCCGGTTCGGGCCATCTTGATGGCAATGGTTTTGGGATGGGCGTTGGTGGCTAAATGGAGGCTTTTGTTTCGAGACAGCACGTAGTCCAAAAACTCAGTTACGCCGGGCAGTACCGCCACTCGATGGCTGAGCTGGTTTTTTAGTTCGACTATGTCCAGTCCCAAGGTTCTACTCCAGAAATCAATATCGGTCCAATTCAGGGTTTTCTCTTGTGATTTATACAAGGAAAACAATTGGTCCTTGGCTTCGTCCAAAGACAGACCGTTCTTGGCCGCGTATTCACGGGGTACGGCCTTCATCCAGAAGTAATTGTCAAAATTTTTGTCTAGGAGCGTCCCGTCCAGGTCCAATAGAACACACTCCAGGTCATCCCAAATAACCATAAGTTTATTCATCCTTTTATCGTAAATGTCAACCGGCAGGCTGCTGGTTCGGTCCGGCGATTCATCGGGTCGTGGCCTGCGGGGTATTGTGAAAATAGTATTAAAAATAAAGTATCACGTTCGGGGGAAAATAGCAAGATGGCTGGAGCGAATATAGGCTCTCCTTTGATTTATAAGTTGGTCATAACAGTTTTAAAATGCTCTATAAATGGATTGCGTACCGGTTTTCTAAGTCCAACAAGAGGAAGAAAAATTTCAGCCTGGTCTCACGGTTCAGCCGACGTGAGGGCCGGATAGACTGCGCTCTGTTGAATTTGAGTGAAAGCTGTATGCCGCTGGTTGATTGGGTGCCGATTTTTGTCACTGACGGACGAAAATAAGTTATCCGGGACTAAGATAAATGATTGTAGACAATGCCGAGCTATCTGTCGACTTAGTTATGGCCTTGATATACATTGTAAAATCAGATAGCGGCAAGCCTCCTGGCCGGATTTGGCCGGGATATGACAACTACTTGACAAATCTCTAAATTTGAGTATATAAAAATAAGTAGCTGGCTTCCTGGTTAAGCTGAATCCCGATTCCTGGTATCGGCCGCGGGCTACCCCAAATCGAATCTTTCGGGCTTTTCGGTCAGAAAGAGAATAAGGCTGCTTTCTCAATCTGTTATCGGACAAATAACGGGTAGTCTCGTTTTCTCTCTGTGTGGCACTATAATTGCATAAATTTTTCGGATGCCTCAGGTCTTGTCCAATCCAAAAGCCAGATCTGGATGTGATTGGGCCGGGTCGTTTGAAGCCGCCAGTCAACGTGGCTTGGGGCTAGAGCAAATCTGAGCTGTCCGGAGTAATGACTGATTGGTTCAGTGGGTTAATCCGAAGTTGGCTGGACCACCCCTTCTTTCCTGTCTATAAAACAAGATGGTTCGGGTCTGAGTATGGATGCACTGCTAGAGCGGATTACTGATCCTCAGGCTGTCAATGAGGCCGGCCTGGGTTTTTTATTTGAGTGGCTGGTTGGCCGATTTGGTTCAACTGAAGCCAAGGTCCGCCGGGAACTCTCCGCTAAGAATTTTAATCTGGAAGATCAGACCCTTCTTTTGGCCGCGACCAAATCTTGGTATAAGTACGATTATCCTTTGTCTCTCCCGCAGGCCAGGAGTATTATCCAGTTGGCCGCCGTTAACCGCCGCAAATTTCCATTATACCGGTTGATCCACTCTAACTCATTTTTACTGATCAAGACCACTTGGCTCCTAGAGCACTCGCCCTATTTCTTGATGCTGGGTGATCAAACCAAAGAAGACCATGACCAGTTCATCCTCGATTTCAGTAGCAAGTATGATCGGCAATTCCTGAGACGGGTCCATGAATTGGACCGCCTAAGTCCCCAGACTGAACCCTTTCAAGTCCTTAGTGCCGGGTTTTGGGAAAATCGCTTCTGGGATCCCCTGGATCAGATCCTGGACGTGTACTACCGGAACCTTAGAGGGATTGAATTATCCTTTGATTTCCATCCATTTAACGCTACCAGATTATTGCCGGAGGAGCTTTCACCTTCCCGCCGGGCTTTGATTCGGAGCCTGGTGGACCGGGCCGGGGTCGTTTTGTCCATCCATTCACCCATCGTCGGTCCATATTTCCCTAAGCCGAACCCGCGCCAAGGAAAGCAACATTTTGCCAATCCCGGAAAAAAGTTAAACCTGATCAAAGAGACTATCCAGTTAGGCCTGGACATTAAGGCCAAGACCGTTGTGGTCCACGCGGTCGATTTGGATCAAGACCGGAATATGGCCGAGCTGGTCAAGTTCGCGACTCGGGGAGCGATCCACGTTACCTTCGAAAATTACTGTGATACAAAGGATAAACAAACGACTCAAAGGTATCTGGATTTCATCTCCAGGATAAAATCTCATCTAACCGATCAGGAGGCGGCGGACAATTTCGGCATCACCTTTGACAGCGGTCACATTAATATTGAGGGCGAAGATCCGGTAAAGGCCGCGGTGCGGGTTGGGAAGTGGGTGGTTAAAAACAAAATCTTTCTCCACGTGCATGCCACGGATAACTATGGCCAGTTACTCTATTCACCACCCAATTTCAGCGCCGACGTCCACAGCAACGTGGCCGGAAAAGGGATCAACAATGAAATGATCATTAAGATTTTCCGGTCTATGGGCCTCAATATGGAAGTTGTTGCCGAACAGATTCAACCACTCTCAAAGGAGGATATTCGAGTCATTGATCAGGCCAAAAGATGTCGGCTGGATCTTCCCTTCGAGCAGTTGGTAGCCCTGGGCCGGGAGCGTCTGGCTGATACCAAACCGGGAAATATGATCCAGGCAGATGAAAAACAAGAAGATGCTTATCTGTTCATGGTCGGCCTGGATGGAGAGCAAGCCTTGCGCGAGCATTTGATTCTTAGGCGGATCCAGGAAAAAAAGTATCTGTCCACGGAACAAGCTAAACAGGCATCAATTGACTTAATGAAAATGCCTCTGGAGAGCCGGACCAACATCATCGAGTACTTAGACGAATTTTTATACCCCATTCATTGGGAAACCGGGGTGGCGGAAAAACGTGAAATAGACCTGATCTGTCAGAATATCAGCGGCGCCTTGTTTGGAGCGATCAACAATGAGCACCTGTCAAGAATCTTTTCCAAGACCAAGACCTTCTCCAAAGGCGAGATTATCTGCCGGCAAGGCACTGTGGGCGATGAGATGTATTTTATCAAGGTCGGCCGGGTGCGGGTGGTGGTGGACGAAGTGGACATGGCCCAGTTGGGGATAGGGGAACTGTTTGGAGAGATTAGTCTGTTTTATAATATTCCCCGGACCGCGTCGGTGGTGGCCGATCAAGACGGGACGTTAATCGGGATATTGTCCAGACGCACGTTTGAAAAGATGATGGAGGAAGAGAGTGACCACGTTCGGTCCCTGATCTATCGACTCTATCTTTTTCTGCCGCAAAGATTGCGGAACCTAAACGAAAAATACAAGTCGGCGGTAGCTACCTTGAGACATCTCTTTGGACACAACCTGTCGGAACAGGAGTTGCTGGACAACGCCGAAAGTGATATGAAGCTTTTCAAAGTCTTGCCTGCAGATATTTTGGGCCAGGATCTCGGCCGGTTGTTTAGTCACGAAAAGGTTTTTCCGGCCGGGGCGGTAGTCTTTCTCCAAGGGGAAACCGGAGACGGTGCTTATTTGGTTGATAGTGGCCGTCTGACTGTGATCGGGACGTACAACGAAGAAAAAATACCCCTAGGCGACATAAAGGAAAATGAAATATTTGGGGAAATGTCATTGATCGATCATAAACCCCGCTCCGCCACGGTCACCGCCATTGTTGACACGCGGGTGAAGTTCTTGCCCAAGAAGGAATTCGCCCAGTTGATGGATGAGAAGTCCAGTTTGACTTTTAGATTTATGTCTTCCATTAGCTTGAATATGTTTCGGCACATTCAACGCCTCGATTCCGGTTATGCCAAACTTAAGACCGGGTTTTTGACTGGCCCGGTCCTCCGCGACGATGAATCATAGGCGATCAACCACGGTTTGCCCCCCCCGGCAATAGTGATGACCATCCATATCCGGCTGTCTTGACGTCACGGGCAATGGGGCGGAAAACGGATTACCCCGTTGCCTTTATCTGAGAACCGGCCGCTCCCGATGAATTCCTGCGTTCAATCCCTGGTTAAACTTTATTGAACTAAAACAATGTCATACTCTCTATCCATTCGGCCTGAGAACCGGTGAAAGGAGGCTATCTATGGACAACTTCACGAACGAAATAAATCGTACCGCCGAATTGTTCAAACAGGGATTTTCTTGTACCCAGGTGGTGTTCGCCGGATTCGGTGAGCGTTACCATCTAGACAGAGAAATCGCCTTGAAATTGGGTCGGGGATTTGGCGCCGGAATGGGCCTGGGTCTAACCTGCGGGGCGGTCATCGGGGCCGGCCTGGTCCTGGGCTTTGCCGGCGGTGAAGTCGAGGAAAATGACCGCCGGGCCAGATACGAGTGCTATGATGCGATTAAGGACTTTGTTTCCCGTTTTGAGGCCCGGTACGGGACGATCAGGTGCAATGACCTGTTGGGTGTGGATATGAGTACCGAAGAAGGGCGAAAGGAAGCCCAAGAGAAGAATCTGTTCGCCACGGTTTGCTTTGAAATCGTCCAGAACTCCGCCCGGATCTTAGCTGAATTGATCCAACCATAGTCAAATATCTGCCAATGGGATTGACTTAAGAGAGACGGACAAACGAGCTAACTTCTTTTAACTAGCTAATTCCGATTAAGTAACAAACAACCAGTAACCCAATGTCACTGACTTAAGGTGCAGGGTCAACGGATCCTATTCTAATAAATGGTTAATTCCGCTTAAGCCCCAACGGGGCGTTCTAGGTTAGCCCAGGGCAGCGCCCTGGGTAGGGGCGGCGACTATATAAAATACCATTTAATGGTCACATAAAATCGCCGGCAATTCCGTACCTCAGCCGTAACTGGATATCCCATCCAACGGAAATGACTTTGGGGGCTGGCCGCCCTCCTGACCATCTTTCTGACACATAACTTGCCGTATTTCCCAGGGCGTTGCCCCAATGCTGTTGAATTAAGCTGCGGCTCGGGCTGGAATCCGCCCCATTGTCTGAACCTTGATTACGCTGATTGACTGATTTACTATGAGGTTTGCGGGTGTAGGGCGAGGCATGCCTCGCCCCTACAGGTGAATTTTCCCACGGCCGACTCGGCAGCCCAACGGGGGTATTCTGTTTTACTCATAGCCTTTCATTTAATCAGCGTAATCAAGGTTCAGACGATCAACATACCTAACTATCAGCAACATTATTCTAATTCAACAGCATTGGGGCGTTGCCCTGGGCTAACCTAGAACGCCCCTTCGGGGCTTATTTGGAATGATCTATTTTAAAACATTAGAGCGATCATCCGGCCTTAAGTCAATGACATTGACCAATAACCGGCAACCGGTAACAGACGCGCCTGCGTGGCAAGGCGATATACGGCTCATAGATGAAAACTATGGCCCGAAGCTTGATTGATTGATAATAACTATTGGAACTATCCTTCAGGATGTGATAGTTACAAAAAAAAGAAAACATCCGGACCTTTCCTTATTACCGGGACGCGCTTAGTCTTCTGTGACGGAAAAATTTGAACGGCTTGATTTGAAGACAAATGTCCATCCTCACCAGATCTTGTCAACAATTGATCCAGGTCCGGGATATATGAAATCATAACCCGTCAGCATACGGATCGAGGTTACCTATGCAGGATGTGATCGACTGTCGGGGGTTGGCCTGCCCGCAACCCGTGCTTGAGACCAAGGCTTGTTTAGAGACAACCGACCTGGCCGCCTTTACCGTGATCCTGGACAATGAAGCCGCCAGAAACAATGTCGGCAGGTTCGTGACCAGCCAGGGGCACAAAATTGAAGAAGAAGTCGAAGCGGGGATCTATCGGCTCCGGGTGATTCGGAGCGGGGCCCCTGGGCAAGCAACCGAACCGGCCCTAACCCCTTGCGCCGCGCCCCACCAGCCTGTTCTGGTGATTAAGATTCCATCCGATAAAATGGGGCACGGGGACGATGAACTGGGCGGAATCCTGTTGCGGGCCTTTGTCAAAACCATAAAGGATGTCACTCCCCAGCCCAAATGTCTGGTCATGTTCAACTCCGGTGTCAAATTGGCCGCAGCCGGTTCGGATGTCTTGGCGGCCTTGCAGGACCTGGAAAAAAGCGGCACCGAGATACTGGTCTGCGGCACTTGCCTTGACTTTTATCATCTGAAAACTGAGCTTCAGGCCGGACGGGTGTCCAACATGTTTGAAATAATGTCCGCCATGGCTCAGGCCGACCGGGTAGTCAGTCCATGATATATTTTGACAACGCGGCCACCTCGTTTCCCAAGCCTCCTGCCGTGATTAAGGCCATGGCCGAATTTATGGCCACGACCAGTGCCAGTCCGGGCCGCTCCGGTCACCGCATGGCCCTGGAAGCCGGCCGCGTCGTGTTTGAAACCAGGGAAACCGTGGCGGAGTTGTTCAACGTCTCGGATTCAAGCCGGATCGTGTTCACGATCAATGTCACCTGGGCTCTTAACCTGGTGTTTAACGGTCTGCTGGCCCCCCAAGATCATGTGGTGACCACGTCGCTGGAACATAATTCGGTGATGCGCCCGTTGACCCGACTGGTCAAGCACCGGGGAATAGAATTGACCGTGGTTCCGGCCGGCCCGGACGGAACTGTGGACCCGGACCGGATTGCCCAGGCCCTGACCCCACGCACCCGGTTAATTGTGATCAACCAGGCCTCCAATGTCACAGGCAGTATTGCCCCGATCCGGGCTATCAGCCGGATTAAGGGGCAGGCCCTGCTGGCCGTGGACGCAGCTCAATCCGCCGGTAGTGTCCCCATTGATATGAACCAGTTGGGGATTGACCTGCTGGCCTTCACCGGTCACAAATCCTTGCTCGGCCCCACCGGTACCGGAGGAGTCTGCCTGGCTCCGGGGGTTAATTTGGAGCCTTTGGTCACCGGCGGCACCGGTAGTAGATCTGAAGAAGAGGAGCATCCCGATTTTTTCCCGGATTGTCTGGAGGCTGGGACGCCCAACACCATCGGCCTGGCCGGCCTGAGGGCCGGGATTGATTTCATCCGGCACACCGGCCAAGAGAAGATCAGAGAGCATGAGCAGGCCCTGACCCGACGTCTTATGGAGGGTTTGGCTGAGATTCCGGAAGTAACGGTTTACGGCCCGGCTGATCCCATGGCGAAAGTTCCGCTGGTGTCCATCACCGTGGCTGGTTTCCCGGCCGATGAAATTTGTCTTAGATTAGATCGTGACTTTGGGGTGGCGACTCGGGGCGGGCTGCATTGCGCTCCTCGGGCGCACCGGACTATCGGGACCTTTCCCTACGGGACGATTCGATTCTCCCTTGGTTTCTTTAACACTTTTGATGAGATAGACGAGGCTCTGGCCGCCTTGCGGCAAATCGTCTCCCATCGGCAAACCTACCGGTAATTCCAACCATGTCTCTTACCTGTGTGGCTATCCTGGATTCAATTCATTATATCCTCAAAGCCGAAAAAATCCTTAAGGCTAAAGAAGTGCCTCATGAAATCGTCCCCGTGCCTCGGGAAATCAGTTCGGATTGCGGCATGGCCATTCTATTTGACTGTGCCCTGCTCACGGAACTTCGTCGCATTCTGCCTGAAATCGGTATTCGGATCAGGGGAGTCTATCGGAGCCCCGGATCGGCCCAAGATGGGGAGCGGAATGGCTCAAGATATGTTCCCTTGGTTGAGGGTGACCACGAACTTTCCTGATTAGCCGGAAGACCGCGGGCAAGAGTCTCGGGATGGTCTCAGATTCAAAAAGATCTTGACATTTCCTGCTGAAAATCTAATAAGAAGGGTATCCGGGATGACGCTGATCTTATAGACGTAGCGGTAAATTGAGGATGTGATGAGCCGAGCCCTTTACATCTGCCATGATAACCCCAATCCTTCGGGCGGCATCCGGGTCCTCTACCGGCATGTGGAGGAACTTAATCGGGCCGGGTTTCAGGCCGCGGTGGTTCACTTTAAGCCCGATTTTACGCCGTCATGGTTTTCCCATCATGTCCCGGTGATCAATGGCTCGCAGAAATTGGATCTTTTAACTGACGACTGGATCGTCATTCCTGAGGATCATCCCCAGGCCATCAACGCCTTTTCCCAGGTCCCGTGCCGCAAGGTGATTTTTTGTCAGAACCATTTCTATGTCTTCAATTCTTTGCCTCGGGAAAAGACCTGGCTCGACTTCGGGGTGTCCGAAGTCATGGTCAGCTCGGTGGAAATACTTAAATTCGTCAAGAATGTTTTTAATCTTGATGCGGCCCTGGTCCCGGTGGGGATTGACCATGAGCTTTTCTATCCTACTCCGGAGGAGCGGAATCCGGCTGTGGCTTTCATGCCGCGCAAAGGAGCCTGGGCTGTCCGAACGGTTATGGGCATCCTGTGGCATCGGGCGCCCCAATTGAGATCCGTCAAATGGGTGCCGATTGATGGCATGACGGAAGATGAAGCGGCCCGAACCATGCGGCAATGTGCTGTATTTATGGCTCTCGGGGTCTTGGAGGGATTCGGACTTCCGCCCATCGAGGCTATGGCCGGCGGGTGCATCGTTGTCGGCTTTCCCGGTGGTGGCGGCCGAGAGTACGCCCATGACGGAAACGGTTTTTGGTGCCCTGACCAGGATCCATTCACCTTAGCCGACAGGTTGGAACATATCTTAACATTGATTATGGATAATCCGTCTTCTCCGCACCTGGAATCCGTGCGGCAGGCAGGCTTCGAAACGGCCCGGCGTTATAGTCTGGACGCGCAGCGCCGGAGTCTGCTTGAATTCTGGGGGCCACGGTTATCCTGAGTCTATCCGGTTTCTCGATGTGGTGGTCGGTGGAGACCATGGCCGGCACTCAGCTTTGAGGTCTGACGAAGGAGATTTTTGAATGCACAATTCTTATTATGCCGGCTTACCGGTCTTGGTCACGGGCGGGTTGGGTTTTCTGGGCAGTAATTTGATTTTAGAGCTGGTCAGGCTCGGGGCCAAAGTGACGGCGTTGGACGCCATGTTACCGCTTTATGGGGGTAATTTTTTTAACCTGGAGCCGGTTAAGGACCAGGTGGAAGTGGTCCTGGGAGATATCCGCGATGAGGAAAAGGTAAAGGCATGTCTGAAGGGCAAAAAACTTGTCTTTCACATTGCCGGCCAGACCTCTCACGTGGATAGCATGACCGACCCGCTTTTGGATATAGACATCAATTGCCGGGGGAATATGATTTTTCTCTTGGCCTGCCTGGATGAGTGCCCGGATGCCCGGATCGTTTATGCCGGGACGCGAGGGCAATACGGCAAGCTTAAATATACGCCGGTGGATGAGGAACACGCGATGGATCCCTCAGACATTTACGGAATCAATAAAATGGCCGGGGAAAAATACTTTCTGCTGTTGGGGCAAAAACGAGGGATGGCCGTGACTTCATTAAGGATAAACAACACTTACGGACCACGCCATCAAATGAAGCACGGGAAATACGGTATCCTCAACTGGTTCGTCAGGTTGGCTATGGATGGACAGGCTCTTCCGGTTTTCGGCGAGGGAAGCCAGTTGCGTGACTATAATTACGTAGATGATGTCACCGCCGCTTTTTTGCTGGCCGGCGAAAGGGAAGAAGCGGTCGGCGAAGTGTTTAATCTGGGTTGTGGCGAACCGGTGACATTTCGCCGGATGGTGGAAATGATCGTGGCTCAAGCCGAGTCCGGGACGATCAAAACCGTTCCCTGGCCGGAAGAGCGGAAGCAGATCGAAGTTGGGGATTATGTGGCTGATTTTTCTAAGATCGAGCGTATCCTGGGCTGGCGTCCCCAGGCGTCCCTGAGTCAAGGCCTGGACAAGACAATCGCTTTTTATCGTCAATACAAAGAGCACTACTGGGTGGGATGAATTGGTTGCGTGTTGTGTGTTGCGGGTTGTTGGTTGGGTTGAACGAGTAACGGACAATCATGACCAGTCAAAGTATATGTCGCTAACGGGAACGGTTTGCCCTAGAGCATTGAGGATGTGTTTATGAAGCTTCTTGTAACCGGAGGGTGCGGATTTATTGGGGCCAATTTCATCCGGTATGTCCTGAATAAATATGCAGATTACCAGGTGGTGAACCTGGATAAATTGACCTACGCCGGAAATCTGGAGAACCTCGCCGGACTGGAGGAGGAATCGGGTGGCCGCTATTCTTTTGTCCGGGGTGATATCCGCGATGCCGCCCTGGTCGCAGAATTACTAGGCCGGGAGATAGACGTGGTGGTTAATTTCGCGGCGGAGTCCCATGTAGACCGGAGCATTGAAGACGCCTCGGTCTTTGTCCGGACCAATGTGGAAGGAACCCAGGTGTTGCTGGAAGCAGCGCGGAAAAGCAGGGTGGGGCTGTATGTCCAGATATCCACCGATGAAGTCTACGGCTCTCTCGGTCCGTCCGGCGCCTTTTCCGAAAAAACACCATTAGATCCCAGAAGCCCGTACTCGGCCAGCAAGGCCGCAGCCGATCTATTGGTTCTGGCCTATGCCCACACTTACGGGCTTCCGGTATTGATTACACGGTGTTCGAATAATTACGGACCATTTCAATTTCCGGAAAAACTCATTCCGCTAATGCTGACTAATGCCTTAGAAGGGCTGCCCTTACCGGTTTACGGGGATGGGTTGAATGTTCGGGATTGGATCTACGTGGGTGATCACTGCCGCGGCGTGGACTTGATTATCCATCAGGGGACAAAGGGCGAAGTCTATAATTTGGGCGGGGCCAGTGAATTAACCAATCTAGATCTGGTCGGGGCCTTATTGAGGGAACTGGCCATTCAGAAGGGCCATCAGCCGGGCTGCTATGACGGATTGATCAAGTTCGTTACCGACAGACTCGGACATGACCGGCGTTATGCCATGGATTTTACAAAAATTCAGACTGAATTGGGGTGGACTCCCGGCTACACTTTGGCCCAGGGGATGAAAGAGACCGTGGCCTGGTATCTTCAAAACGAAGCCTGGTGGAGGCGGATCAAGACGGGAGAGTACCTCGATTATTATCAACGGATGTACGCCGGCAGGTGATGGATCCGATTATGGATGATAATGAATCCAACATTATTATAGATAACATACTGGAGAGCATGAGTGACGGCCTGATTGTCATCCTGCCCGACGGGACTATTCCCGTGGTCAACGAGGCCGCTTTAACCATCCTGGGCCACCGGCGGGAGGAGTATACCAACGCCGGGTGGGGAGAAATTTTCCTCAGCTCCGGGGATAATCTTGAGTTCAACCAAGTCCTGATTGATGTCATTTACGATAAGAAGTTAAATTACTATAAAGAAACATTGTACGTTACACCACAGGGCAAAACTAAACACCTGGGTATAACCACTTCCTACCTGCGGGATCCGAGCAGCCGGGACCAGCACATCGGGATTGTTCTGCTGATTAAAGATGTGACCGAACTGGTGGAGTTACGCCGGGAAGAACAGGCCTATGTGGAAGAGCTACGGTTGCTGGATAAGGAGCGCATCGAGAACCTGAATCAAATCGCCATGAGTGTGGCTCATGAAATAAGAAATCCGGCCGCATCCATCGGGGGATTTGCTAATTTGATGTTGCGGAAGTTGCCGCCCGACGGTCCTTACCGGGCTTACCTGGAGAATATTCTGGCCGGGTCTAAGCGGTTGGAGCAAATCGTCCGGTTGGTGGGTGAATATGCCGAAATCTCGAAACCCCGGCCGGATCTGATCTTGCTTGAAGACCTGGCCAAGGCCGCGGTCTTGGAACTTTATGGACGGCCGGACATCGGGTCCAAGATGGCCCTGGTTGTTGTCGTGGATGAAGATGTCCAAGTTTATGCCGACCGGCAGTTGATGTTGCGGGTTTTAGATATCCTGCTTCAGAATGCCTGGGAGGCCATGCCCCAGGGCGGGACGATCACCATCGAGGGCAAGAGAAGCGACAAAAAGTCCACCTTGTCCGTTACCGATACCGGGGTGGGGATCAAACAAGGTGATATCCCATTTATTTTCAATCCATTTTTTAGCACCAGGCCGTTCTCTGTGGGCATGGGCCTGACCATCGCCCGAAAAATTATCTTCGATCACAAAGGCTCGATCAATTTAGAGAGCCGGCCCAATCAGGGCACTTCCGTCCTCATCACACTCCCGGCCACCCCACCGGTCAGCGACCTGGAATGATCAATTCTTTCTCTTAAGCCTTAAAAATTTTTCCATATACTTAAAATCAATACTTACATCAACCTCGGCCAAACCCTTCTTGATCAGATGGGCGTTGACAAAAGTTTTATTCTTCAGGTAGACATATCCCCGATCAGAGCCATTCGTGTCGCCCGGTTCTACTTCATGTTTCAAGTATACTTTTTTCCCTTTTACCTTTTCCGTCAAGAATTCGATGGCTTTTTCGCGAGTTTCAGGATTCTCAGCCAGGCCGGTCAACTTCACTTTAATGCGATTGCCGCCATCATTCAACAACAATACGGTAGGTGAAATAATCTCTGAGACCACGAAGTATTGATGGTTCGCAGAAGAGTTATGGTGAATTTTAGAACCAAAATTGAGTTTCTTCGGATCCACCTTCTTGTCAAACTTGATGGGATCAACGAATATATAAGGTAATTTTTGGATGTTGCCGGCAAAATCTTCTTGAAATTTTTTCGGCCGGATTATTTTAAAATTTGCATTTTGAAAAATACCTGGTTGTTTGAGACCGACCTTTTCTTCGATTATCGGCAGGAATTCGTCGTTAATCTCATAACCGATAGAATTCCGGTCCAAATTTTTTGCAGCCAGAATCGTTGTTCCGCTGCCGAGAAATGGGTCGAGCACCGTGTCGCCCACAAAGCTAAACATCTTGATCAGACGTTTTGGCAATTCTTCCGGAAACATAGCTAAATGTTTATTCTGTTTATCACCCGGAAAATTCCAATGTCCGGTAAAATATTGATTCCATTCTTCCGGGGTCAGCTTAGATGCTTCTTTCGTCTCTGCCTCGACCTTTGGGCCGGTGCCGTACTTCTTAAAAACCAGGATGAACTCATAGTCTAATTTTATGATTCCATTGCGGGGATAAGGATATGAGCCCATGATGACCGCCCCGCCGGAAGTGTTACATGTTGTTACCTTTTGCCATATAATCGCCCCCATATAATCGAAACCTGAAGCCTCACAGAATTTGATGATCTCTGTCCGGATCGGCATGACTTTATATCTTCCATAATAAACGGAACGGGCAAATTGATCTCCGATATTGACGCACAAACGGCAACCTTCGGCTAGAACCCTCCGACATTCAGACCAGACTAAATTGAGATGGTTAATATATGCTTCGTAAGTATCATCGAAGCCTATCTGGTCTCCGCCGCCGTAATCTTTTAGTTGCCAGTAGGGTGGAGAGGTGATGACGAGATGTATGCTTTCGTCTGAGATCTCTTCCATGCGCCTGGAATCACCAATGACGATTTTATGAAGGGTTTTCACCCTAACTCCTTATTCACCCAGGATAAATGGGCGGTGTTGGCAAAATTAGCCCCGGTCGTTTTCTTGGAGCTTTTTTTGAGTGGAATTGATCAATTGCCGGGCTTGGGGGAAGGATGGGTTCAGAGCCAGGGCGCTTTCAAAGGAAACGATGGCGTTTTGGTATTCTTTGAGCTCGATAAATACCAGCCCCATGTTAAAATGGATATTTTCATCATCGGGGGTCGCCTTTAGCGCGTTTCGGTATTGCTCGATGGATTGGGCATATTTTTTTTGTTTGCGATAGAGAATACCTAACAGGTTATAGACATTGGATGTATCAGGATTTGATTTGGCCACTTCCAAGAGAAGATCTTCGGCGTCTTCCTCCCGATTCTGGCCGATGTAGATTTCTGCGGCCTTCTGCATGGCCTCCTGGGCCTTATCCGCCATGCCCAGTTTTTGATATGCGGTGCCCATCCCTCGGAATGCTTTAGCAAAAGATGAATTTATTTCAGTGGCTTTACGAAATGCTACCAGGGCCTCGCCATATTTGTCCTGGGCCGCTTTAATGTATCCGACATTGTAATAGACCTCGGCGGGATGATAAACCTTCATGGCTTCAGCATAGGATTCCAGGGCTTGTTCATAATTTTCTTCTTTGAAAAGCTTTTCAGCATTAGCCAGGAATTTGTCGGCCTGGCGGACTTCCGGGTCGTTGAGCATATCGGAAATCAATTCAAGCTGTTGCTCCAGGACCTTAATAGTCAACGGCAGAACGATCAGTCCGTTTACCCCGAATCGTCCGGCTTCAATGACATGATCTTTGGTTAGACGGGAGGACATCAGCAACACCGGTGTCCGGGACAATCGTTCATTAGCCCGGATCTTGCGCAACAGGTCAACGCCGGACATTTTTTCCAGATCCCAGTTGGAGACAACGAAACTAATGGGCTTGTTTTTGATGATGTCCCAAGCCTCGTCGCCATCGGTCGCTTTAGTAAACCTGGTGAATCCGACATATTTTAAGACCAGAAGAACGTTCTTTAAGATACTGGGGTTACTTTCAGCCACAATGAACCTGGTATCTAAAGAAAATTTTCTTTTATCTTTTTTTACAGCCATAATAAACCGCCACCACAACAGGTCTGATCCCTGGATTCATCGTCATTAAAATAGGCTTTATATCCCTAATAATCCAACCTGAAAAAGATATTATATTTAGGTTCGTTCCGTTTCTTTTGACACCATATTTCAGGTGAGACCATAATTCAAGAAAAAAACATCGAGTGGCGTCCATCATCGAAGGGGTGCATAGATCTCCCAGTGGTCAAGTATAATATCTTGCCCGGGTACCTGCATCCAAAGATAACTCACTATCATAGCTTAATAATTATGCTATTTCCGCCAAATTTTCTCTTCTTCCGAGTTGAGTTTTTCCTTAACCGGTAGAAATGGGCATCGGTCGGCTACGGCTGATTTTCCTCGGCCCGGTTAAGGAAAAAGTCTTCCATGCGTTCCAGAAGTGGGCCGAACGTGTTCACGTCCAGGGCCGAAATGGATACCGCATCGTATTGTTGGCATCGATTGGCTACCGTCAAGGGATCAGCCAGGTCCTCTTTATTCAGAACCATCAAGATAGGAATCTGGTCAAGATTGATCTGGGCCAGAATTTGTTCCACCGCTGTAGTGTGTTTCTCGAATGACGGACTACCGGCATCGACGACGTGGAGGAGCAAGTCCGCATCTTCCATCTCT
>JADFYA010000330.1 GCA_015233285.1 Deltaproteobacteria bacterium
TACTTGTTAAAGGGATGTCAGGCCGGCAGCCCAAACAGGGACACTTGACATAATGATATTTTTTTGGATATCAACCCGTAACCCGTAACCCGTAACCAGCACCAAGCAACCAGCAACTTTCTAATAACTCTTAGCGACACGAGGCTGACCATGAAGAAACTTGCCCTGCTTCCCCTAGTTACCCTAATGCTCTGGCTTATGTTCATCGGGGGCGCCCAGGCTGCCGAGACAATCAGGATCGGCGCTATTTTCAATACAACAGGCGGGGCCTCTTCGATTGACCGCCCCGGTCTGCTGGGGGCCGAACTGGCCGCGGATGAGATCAACACCAGAGGCGGCTATCACGGTAAAAAACTTGTGTTAATCAACATCGACGGTGAGAGTGATGCGGTCGAGGCCAAAGAGGCGGCGGAAAAATTGATCTACCGTTATAAGGTCGCGGCCATCATCGGGTTGAATGATCCCGCCTATGCTCTGCCCGCCGGACAGGCGGCCCAAAAGGCCGGGATTCCGTTTGTCACCGCCGGAGCGACTCTGCCGACTCTCCCGGACCAGGTGGGAAACTGCATGTTCCTGGCCCCATTCGGCGATGACGCCCAGGCCCAAGCCCTGGCCCATTTCGCTCATGAATCTCTCAAAGCCAAGACAGCCTGGATTTTGACCGACTCCCTCTCTGACTACACGAGGGCATTGACCGGATACTTCAAAGATAGATTTGGGGCCTTGGCCGGGAAAACGGCGATCTTGGCCGAAGACCAATACAAGACCGGGGATACAGGGTTTTCCGCCCAGATTGGCCGGTTAAAGGTTCTTAACCCGAAACCGGATGTCCTCATGGTGTCCGCCTTGCCCAGTGAATGCGGTCTGATCGTCAAGCAATTGCGGGCTGCCGGGGTGAACACGCCCATCATCGGCGGGGACGGTCTCGACACCCCGTTGCTCTTGGAGGTGGGAGAGAAGGCGGCGCATGATGTTTATTTTTCGACCCATATCTCCTTTGACAATCCCCGGCCGACCGTTCGCAATTTTGTCAAGGCGTTCAAGAAAGCGTACGGGCGGGCTCCGAAAGTGGCTTTTGCCGCCCTGGGCTACGATACCTTCCGGCTGGTCTATGCGGCTATCGAACAGGCCGGCCGGGCCGAGCCTCAAGCTATTAGGGATGCCCTGGCCAAGATGAAAGATTTCCACGGAGTCACCGGGACCATCAGCTATCAACCCGGCCGACGTGTCCCCACCAAACCGGTGACGATCATTAAAGTAGTCAATCAGAAGTTCAGGTTTGCCCAGGAAGTCGGCCCGGCTAAACCATGAACATGAAGCGGAAGCCGGCGGCCAAGGGATCGGATAATCTGTTTTTCCCATGCCTGGCAGCCGGTTAAATAATTTTCTCGTAAGATTCGTTGACATCGGTGAATTTTTCTTGACATTCAGGAAAAATTCAAGTAACCAGGTTCACGTCAAAGCGTGACCCACCCTGACCGGAACCTCGTCGAACTAAGGAGTGAGACTATGTTTCCTTTTTGTTTTGAATGGCATTGGGATGCAGGGCATTTCTTTTTTATGGGCCTGTTTTATTTGGTATTGACCGTGGTCGGCAGCGGTATGGGCTACTGTATCGTGAAGACTTTTGTTGATACCTTAATGATACCGATCAAGAAACACGAAGAGCACAGCCACGAGCACGGCCACGCTGGTGCCCATGGACACTGAGTTCACGCTTTTCCTCGGGCCGTTATCTATTCATCTCATCTCATCCTCGTCATCCTCGCATCACCGGATATAGGAGGCAGCGCGTGTAAGTTTGCCTTCCGTATCGGTCTTATATAAACATCTTAGCCCCACCGGTTTCCGGCTGGGGCTAAGCCTTTTTGTGGGGCTAACTATCTTGGCCGCCTGTTTCTAAGTCAAGGGGAAAATGATTTTTGTCGGAGCCCTATTCGCCCGGCGTTTCGTATTTAAGCAGAATTAATGACTATGTCCCTTCCATTCATACCGGTGGCGAAGGCCATTATGCCATGATACTTGAATATGCCCTTCATGCTGAAGCCGGCCCACGACAATACCGGCATCTATACCGATTTTGTCCGCAAACTGTTGTATGCTTTCAGGATAAAAGGACCCGCCGGACAAAAACTTTCCGTATTCTTCGGGTGGTATCAACGTATCCGCGGCAAAATGATCGGCTTCGGTTTCCTGGGTGAGAAAATCAGGGTTAATATCTTCACTTTCGATAAAGATCATTTGGTAATTATGCAATAAAATGTGTCCGAGTTCATGAAACAGGCTGAACCAGAAAATATCCGCCCATTTTCCTCGCATTGTCATCATTAATACAGCCTTGTTTTTTCCCACGCCGAAGGTTGCGCCGTGGACGTACGTTTTTGGAAGATGGGGCACCAGAACAAAGACAATCCCGGCCTCCGCCAGCTTCTTATGCAAATCCCTAAGGAATTCTTCAGGAGACAGCCGCGTCATATGCCGAAGCTGTGGCAACAGACTGGTTAACGAGATAGTGCTGAAGGGGGCGCATGTCGTCTGTATGGCTTTTAGTTCCCCGATACGCAGCCAGGATGAAACAGCATGAGGGGAAGGTTTCCGCTTTTCGGTTCCTTTACAGCGAAATGTCGGTTGATATTGCTTTAATTCCGGTATGGCAGACAGTGTGGCCACGCCGAAGTACCTTTGAAGAGCGAGAACTTTTTCCACTAATTTGGTGTGCTTGGGAACAAGCTCAAGCCTGGCCAGGTCATTGTAACAGTATTTTGTGACCAAATTCAGCTCGTCCTTTAGCTGTTCTCGTCCCTTTTTTTCCTTCTGTCTGGCCATGGTTAATCGGTATTCGGACTCCAATCCCGTCCAGACATGGGCGGGCACACCCAATACCTTCTCGAGTTGAATCGCGGTATCCGGCGTGATGGCTTTGTCCCCTTTGAAGATGGGGCTTAACTTGGAGGCAGGCCGATTCATGCGCCGGGCCAATTCATCCTTGGTCATCCCCAGTTCTTTTATGACTTCTTCAAGGTATTCGCCGGGCGGAATGGCTAAATCTGAATAAATGGCTGTAGCCTCAGTCGTCATAATGCTTGCTCACCTCCTCAATACATGCGATTTCAAGAAGTTTCACTTCCAGAGTGAAGATCAAACGGACGGATCCCGTGAGATTAATCGCCCATTGACCCTTCCGATTTCCTGTCAAGGGATGACATCGAAGACCAGGAAGAGCTTTGACTCCCTCGATATCGTGGGCCTGTTTGATAAGGTTGACGCGCTCAATATATCTGCGGGCTACTTCTTTGCCGTAGGCTTGTTCCGCCTCCTGATGATGACGGTAATGCTTTTCCATTTTTCGGGTCCGAAATCGAATTTCCACTTTGTTATTCCGGCGTAGGCGTTTGTATTTTACCCTTAAGGTAAATTATGGCTTATTCGCGGCTACCTGTCAAGAGATTTATTTTAGCTTAAAGGCAAACTAATCTGGTTAAGGTAAGGAGATACATTCGTCGCGCAATTTCGGAGTGTAAGAGATCGTCCTGTAACATATTATATTTACATGCAGAAACTAAACAGACAAAAAAGTATGAATTCTTATTGACAGTCTAAAGGAGATACCATAGTATCACCGACTAGTATTTCGTGATTAGCTTTGCCCCTCGGTGTGAAAATTAGGTAATTTTTGCTTTGAGTTCACTAATCTTCCGGTGATAGAGGACCGGCTGGAAATGATGCCCGGTTGACCGGATGACCCGTCAAACAACAAATACACGGAACTGGAGGATAACAGTGCCGACACTTTAAATTGGAAGGGGGGATATGGTATGGCCCGGTAGATGCTCATATAGAGGTCCATGTAGGGTTCTTGCTTGCCCGCCGAGAAGCGTCTTGGGGGGAAACGTCGAAAACAAGGAGATAAGACATGGAAGAAACGAAAAAAGGCATTGGCGAAGATTGGCTAGCCCTATGGACGGGTTTAGCTATTTTTGTTTTGGGCCTGGGGGGGCTGATAGGATGGGAGGTCCTGGGTTGGGGAATTAAAACCAGCGTGTGGGTAGATCTAAACAAGGCGCTTTCGCCCATTTCCCCCGCCTATAAATTTTCCGGCCTCACTTCCCTCTTTTTCACCTATCTTTTTTTGCTCGGTTTCATGTTGATCGGTGCCCGCGCCCTGGGTGCCAAGGTCGGTAAATTTGTCGTGGGATTCACGCTGACATTTTGGATCAGCTATCTCTGCTGGCTCATCGGTCATTACGCCCATATTGCGGCTACTCCGGATGTCTTGCAGAAGTATAATATTACCTGGTCCCTCCAGCTTACCGGCGAGGCCGGGTTTATCGTGGCCCTTCTGGCCGGTCTGGTAGTGGG
>JADFYA010000331.1 GCA_015233285.1 Deltaproteobacteria bacterium
AATACCGCCGCTCAGGAAGCAACCAACCGGGACATCGCTCCGCATCTGCAGGCGAACGCTATCCTCTAATAAGCCCTCTAATGTCTCGGCCGGATTGGGCTCATCTTGAATGTCCGTCTCCGGCAAGGCCATCGTCCAATATGGGACTAGTTTTAAAGCCCCGGCCAGCCATTGGAGATACGTGCCGGGAGGAAGCTTTTTGATCTGGGTGAAGGGGGTGGCCGGGGCCGGGATGTACATCAAGTCAAGCAGGATGCTGAGCGATTCCAGATCGACTTCTTTGGATACCAGGGATGTCTGGAACAGGGCCTTAATTTCGGAGGCGAATATAAGGTTACGGCCGGCCAGGGAATAATATAATGGTTTGATGCCCAGGCGATCCCGAATCAAGTACAGGGTATTCTCGGCCAGGTCATAAAGGGCCATGCCGTACATGCCGTTCAGATGATGAATGAAGTCAATACCGTATTCTTCATATAAATGGGGAATGACTTCCACATCGCAATTGGTCTGGAAGCGGTAACCCTTATCCGCCAACTGGCTTCGTAACTCGATAAAGTTGTAGATTTCACCGTTACAGACCACCACTACGGTCTGGTCATGGTTATAGAATGGTTGCCGGCCGCGCTCCGGGTCCAGGATGCTCAACCGCCGCATCCCCATGGCCACCTGGTTGGAAATAAAATAACCCTCTCCGTCTGGCCCGCGATGAACCAGGACTTCCCCCATGGCCTGAAGTATTGATTTGGGGTCGCCAGGGGGGTGGGTGAGTCCGAATATTCCGCACATAATTTAGTCACTTAGTCGTCAGAGTAGAATAATTTCGGTGGAACCGGGGAGAACCTTAGCGGCGGGCGACAGGGTGGTGGCCGGTGTTTAATGCCTTGGGGTGGTGTGGCTCGTACCCCAAACCGGAGTCCGGGGTACGAGGGTGAGTCGAACGTCACCTACCATGCGGCCTGGTCTGAAGACGACCGGTGCCGGGGTGACTTTAGAGTCTGTCGTAGGTGCCCATGTTGCTTCTGGCGGCGCTCAATTTCTGGAAAGCGTCACTGTATAAGGAACTCAGGTTGGCCCGGTGGTTGGGGAAAAAGGAATCCAATCCGCCGTCCATAACAATCAACGGCTGTAGTTTGGCCGCCTTTTCCAGCGAGGCCGCAGCCCCTCGAACGACATCGGTCGTCCCGGCCCGGGCTAATTTATCTTGGAAATCAATAACAGCGGCGCCCAGAATTTTGGACATGGCCACGGCCACGCCTTTGGCGTAATAGAAGTAGTCATCTTGTCTAAACCAGCTTACCGGACTGCCGTCGTCTTCCGTTTGTTTAATCAAGTTGCTGTGAGCGTTGCCCAACACTTCGAGACATCCGCCCAAGATATTGACCATGGCCGCAGAGGAATTATTAAACACCGCCTTGCCGGCTTCTAAATCTTTTCGATAGGTCTTTAATTGATTCACTGCATCGTTATACATGCTCGTGGTGGCCGTGAACCAAAACTTATCCGCACTGTAGTTGAAGTTGTTGAAGGCGTTGTTGATATGGGGATTAACCTCAAATGAATCGGAGAAACGGCCGATTTTGTCGTTAAACACAATCAGTATCCGGCGGACAACCGTCAGCACTCCCATTTGCGTATTGTTGACGTTGTCGGTCAAGGCCAGTTTGCCGAAGAAAAAGCTGCTGGGCCGCCACCCGAACATTCGTTGATTTAGCTCGTAGTCCATGACATCGATCACGGCAGAAGTAAAGGTCAGTCCCAGTAAGGCTTCTCTAGGGGGCAGGGGAGGCAATGTCTTTTGCTGCATTCCCGGTGCGCCTTTGCTGTCGAGTTTATCTGCCGGCAAAATGGCTGACGGTGCGGTTGGTGGCACGGCCGGCATTGAACTCGGCATTGAGGGAGCTTTAAATTGAGGAGCTGTTTTGGAATCGGGCGGAATCACGGAAGAACCCGATGAAGCCGACGGAGCCATTGGGATAGAAGATTTCCCCAGGTCTGACGGTGGCCTAAAATCTGGTTTCTTATCCGACAGAGACGACGTCATCCCGAGCTTGGAATCAGACGATGGGGTGTGGGAAAAGAAAAAGGGGATGGCGGTGGCTATCACGAAGAGGACAGCAATGATTACAACCGCATATAGTTTATAGTTTTTACCTTTAGCCAGTTCCTCGGGAGCTTGTTCCGTCGTCATTTCCTCGGACGGTTGCTCGGTGGTCATGTCCTCGGGAAGGTTTTCGGGTCGTTTTCTGAAATTCATGGTGCCTCCGGCGAAGTAAAAAAAAATAATTGAAAAAAAGGTTAATTCGGCCAGGTGAGTGGCCACAGCCGGGCCATTAACGCAGGCGATTGACAAGAAAAACTTCAGATTCGTAAATTCTGTTTTAGTTACTTTAACATCTGAGATCCAGCCTGGGGCTGAAACCCCGAGTCGAACTATAACATAAAGGGTGGCCGGTGAACAGAAAAAACAGCTTCTCCTCGCGGTTAAGCCTAATTTCTGTGGCCGCCCAGCCGCGTTGTTATGCTGTTTACGGGTGCCGGGTCAGATCCTGGTCCTGGTTTCAAATCATCGCCAACCCCTACCGGGATGGTAAAAGAAAAGGTTGATCCGGTTTTGACCCGGCCGTCAACCCAGATGTGTCCCCCATGGGCCTCCACCGCCATGCGGCAGAAGGTTAGACCCAGACCGGTACCGAATTTGGATTCGGAACCGCGGGCTTGAACGAATTTCTCGAAGATGAGTTCGCGGACGTCCTCCGGGATGCCTGGTCCCCGATCAATCACATCGATCCGGAAAGCGTTGTCCGTGACCGAAAGTTGACCTTGGAGCATGATAACCTGGTTGTCGGGTGAATGATTTATGGCATTGTGCAGCAAGTTGAGGATTATTCGATCAAACAGAGGCCGATCCGCCACGATTACCGGAATATCTTCAGGGACAATAACCTCAATATTTATTTCTTTAAGATCTGCCAGTGATTTTACTTTAGCCGCCACTTCCGACAGAGCCTCGGCCAGATCAAAGGAAGTTCCGTTTATGACCAATTTACGTTCTTCCATCCGGCTGATGTCCAGCAGGTTGGTCACCATTCGAAACAGGTCCTGGCAACCGACCTGGGCGGAGTCTAAGCATTCCAACTGATCTGCGGTTAAATCATCCAGGCCGATAAGGTCAAGGTTAGCCATAATCACGGTAATCGGGCCTTTGAGATCGTGGATCACCATGTTGGTCAGATCGGCCTTAGCTTTTTCTAACGCGACCAGCCTTTCGTTGGCTTGTTTGAGCCGGATCTTTTCTTCGTTTAGTTCAGCGGTTACCGCCCTGGCCTCTCTCCAAACCAGCCTGCCCATGACCACCTGGCACATGTGCGGCACCGACATGCCAGGTAAAATGGACGAAAGCCCTTTGGCCGCGGCCGTCTCCCACAGGTATGGCACCAGTCATTTCACCAAGAACCTGGCTGACGAAGATTTGATCATGGAGTTGCCCAAACTCATCTGGCACCTGGAGGAACCTATCGGTGACGGCGCCTTTGTTTTGACTTACGGCCTGGCCAAGATGGCCGCGGAGCAAGTCAAAGTCATCCTGAGCGGGGCCGGTGGAGATGAGTTATTCGGCGGCTATGCCCATTACCGGAACCTCTACTTTGGGGAATCCATCATAAAGCGACTTTTATTCGGCAAGCAGGTGAAATCTTCCTATTACGACCGAATGGCTTCCCGGCAGGCCTCCCGTTGGCCGGAATATTTTCCCTGGCATGGGGTCTCTATTTCCCGGAAAGAAGAGTTCGATCAACCAGTTAATCTAAATCAGATCAAAGACCCTTTGAATGCCCTGATGTTGGCTGATCTGCGGTGGTACCTGCCGGATAATATATTGTTTTTAACCGATAAAATGACCATGGCCGCCTCATTGGAATGCCGGGTGCCCCTGCTGGATCACCGGATTGTCGAGTTGAGCCTAAGGACCGATTCCGGTCTCAAAATCCGGTCCGGCCAAAAGAAATACATCCTTAATCAGATAATGAAGAAGTACCTGCCTCGGGAAGTTATTTACCGTCCAAAAGAAGGGTTCGGGGCTCCGGTGGTGTACTGGGTCAATAACTACCGGAAAAAATACTTCGACCAGTGGTTGCTCTCGGGTTATCTCTGCCAGGAACGAATGATCAATCAGAAAAAACTACAGACCTTGCTGGCTCATGACCATCTCCACGGCCTCCAGGCTTGGCGCTACTGGCAAATACTCATCCTGGAAATTTGGATGCAGTTATTCGTCGGCGACTGGTCAATTTCATTGCCTTAAGGTGCAAAGTCATCGGATCCTATTCTAATAAATGGTCAATTCCGAT
>JADFYA010000332.1:0-1224 GCA_015233285.1 Deltaproteobacteria bacterium
ATAGGCAAAATCTTGATAGGACGTCAATAGGAAGTCCAAAAGGGCACCATAACCGCAGCCCAAATCGGTAAGCGAAAATCTATCACTCCTTACGATGATCTTGGCCAGTTGTTCGAAGCGAAGCCGCTGGCTTTCCTCTCCGTTCCAGTCAACGCCACGTGGAGTTTCCCCGTGTTCGGCCAGCCTGGCCGAGTAGTACCCGGCCACTTCGGCCAGAATTTGCTCAATCTTGTTTTCCATAAATCTGCCGGACGATGGTGTATGGGCGTCGTTTAACTTCCGAGAATATTTTAGACAGATATAGCCCGACTACCCCGGTGAATACAATGACCAGGCCGCCGAGCAGCCAGATGGAAGTCATGATCGAGGTCCAGCCGCTGATTGGCTTGGCCAGAAACAGCCAGTTGACGATGAGGTAAACCATGTAACTGCCGGATAGTAGTAGGATGATTAACCCGGTGTAAAAAATGCCTACCAGGGGGGCATTGCTGAACGAAGTGACCGAATTCACCAAGACCGACATCTTGCGGCGGAAGGTGTAGGTCGTTTGGCTGGTGCAGTGCTTCGTGATGGTTTGCGGGCGTTGATCGAAACCGGTGATATGCCACAGCCCGGCCAGGAAAATCTCACGCTCGTCATGGCGAAGCAGGGCTTTGACGTAGCGGCGGGTCATCAGTCTGGCGGTGACGATGTTCTTGGGGATCGTTATACCATTGAGCACTCGAAAGAGAGAGTAAAACAACTGCCCACTCCAGCGCTCGAACGCGCCCCCTTTTCGTTGCATCTGAACGCCATAAACGACGTCGCATTGTTCGCGTTCCATTTCCTCGGTAAAGCTAAGCAGCCATTCGGGCTCTTCTTCCAGGTCACTGTCGATGAGGAAGACGCGCTCACCATGGGCATAGGCCAGCCCGGTCATCATGGCCTTGTGGTGGCCAAAGTTGCGGGAAAGGTCTACCACGGTCATATGCGGGTCTGTTTCGGTGAGCTGGATGGCCAATTCGAGGCTATTATCGGGTGAGCCGTCGTTGACTAGAACAATTTCGTAGTCATCTCCAACAAGCTGTTGCGCGGCAGTACCAGCCCGGCTGCAGAACTCCACGATATACGGCGCAGATTGATAAAGGGTGGCGACAACGGAGAGCTTCATGTCACCGCCTGTCCGGAGTATCTCTTGTCATACATTTGTGATCTTTTGGTGCTTCCTTTAAAAGTATATCTAAC
>JADFYA010000332.1:1277-4345 GCA_015233285.1 Deltaproteobacteria bacterium
CGGAATAATCCATCCAACGTATTTCGACTCCGTCCCGATGGAAAAGTTCTTCATCCAGATAGCCCTGCGCGGCTGGTCCTGAGAGATATTCCGTAGCGCCGGTTTCTTTGCACAGATTCAGGAGTCTCCCGGTTTTCCCCTCGCCCGAATTGTAATCAGTTGACCAGGACAACAGCGTATTGATTCCCAACACCTGATTAATCGTGGTAATAAAATTAAAGTTAATCAGACTTAGAAATTCTTCAGTATTGTCAAAATAGAGTGCTTTAAAGACGGCCTTATATTTATTAAAAAATTTTGCCTTTGAATAATTGTGGATCAGGCTGGCCCAATGTCTTTTCCCCCAGAAGGGATCGCTAATCCGGGTCTCAATTATCTTTTGAAAGTATTTGCCCTTAACCTCGACAGGGATGGTCAACCAATTGGCTCCCTGGTGAGTTTTAATTTTGTTTCTGTTCCGCCAATCCCGACGGGTATACTGCATATCGTCATAAATTATAAACTCATCAACCATGTTGATAATATCAAAATAGCCTTTCCACGGAATATAATTTGACTGGACAATAGCGACTCTCTTACTCATACTTTTATCCCGAGGGATGCCATATTGAAGATGTTTACCAGAAAGAAAACGTCGTGATACAGGCTTGGGTCAAGAAGTTGCTGATGCCAAAAAACAAAACCTCGTCGAAAACTAAGGCTCCAGCCCAGCAGTTTGAGAGTAGCTTATCCAAGGTCCAGCGGATGAGGTGATATACAATTAGCCGACGCCGGAAGTGTTGTCAAGATAGAAATCAAAACAATGATGCGAAATCTTTTTGGAATGGCCGATTCCAACTAAGCCCCTAACCTGTAGGTTTTCCATTTGCAGTTGACAAGTCGGAGGCGGTGAGTTATCCGATTTATCAATGTGGCGGCTAAATTCAACTCTGAAAAATTTGAGTCGGGTCATCAGTGGAAAAGTGAGATAACAATGAAAAAGCCGTTTATGGCTTGGCTGGCCCTGGCCTGGTGTTTCCTGACGGTGGCCCCGGCCATGGCTGAATTCAGGATTGGATTCAAGGCTTATGTCGAGTTGGGCTATGACTCCAGAGACAAGGCGCAGACTAACAACGGCAAGAATGGTGTGAGCAACGTCTTTATCAACATGCCGTCCTCTTCCCGGATTTACGGCCGGTTCCGTCAAGATAACGTCTCCGGCTATTTTGAGGTGGGACTAAGCAACAGCCGAAGAAATCCTGGAAACGCAAAGTTCCGCAAGCTTTATGGTGAGTACGCCTTCGGCAATTCTAAGCTTCAAGCGGGCCAGACCGAGCCGCTGACCGCCAGGTTCGTTAGTCCTCAATATATAAGCGCCGCAGCCGAATCCTCAAGCTCGGGCCGAGAGGTCAACAGTCGCTCCCTGCTCAGAGGGTGTGGCACCCCAAACTACAACCGGGTCCCTGTGGTGAATTATACTTACAGATCAGGCCATATATCTCTCCAGGCGGGGGCGTTTGCCGGGCCGGGAGGTAGAGTCGGTGGAACCATCGCTGACCCGGATGAAGATATTGACCGTTATTGGGATCTTCCGGGGCTGGAGTTCTGCGCAGGTTACAAAACAAGTCTGTTTTATATCGCTCCTGGTTTTGCCTGGGGCCGGGTCAAATGGCAAGGTGTCCCCACCGGTGAGGATGATGCTGTGGCCGCCTGGCTGGTCAATATGCCTTTCCAGATTAACTTGGCCCCGGCGGTCTTGCGGTTGAATCCATATTATGGCCGGAATATTGGAGCCTTCACTCGTAACGATCGGAACGGTTACGGCAAGCCCATCTGGGTAGACGGCCAGTTCAAAGATGTGACCCAGTATGGCGGATGGGTTCATCTGGGCGTCAAGTTCGGCCTTGTCTCCACCAACCTGATTTATGGTTATTCTCATTATCAGAACGATGACTGGACTCGCCAGGGTTCGGCCTCCTGGGTTAACGACAATTATTCCCGGAATGCTTATGTGATCAATTTTCCGGTGGCTGTGGACACAAACTTCAAGCTGGTGCCCGAATTTGGGTATTACGATCATGGAGATCGACCCGTAGATAATATCAACCTCGGCCATGAGGTCTTGGTCGGCGTTCAATTCCAGCTCGAATACTGATTATCCTTCATAATCGTGCGACCTGGATACGTCTGAAGTTAAGTCCCGTCATGGGGCCCGGACCCTACCGGCGACCCTATGACTTTTCCTGAATCACCGGCCGTAAGGACTTTATCTAGATCTCCCGTTGATAGGAGCCTCGGACCGGGGTGCCTCCTCCCTGACGGTAGGGTATTCCCCACGCTAAATACGGCCCACCCCCTATTGACCGTTCCCCTCGCCATATCGTAGAATTCGTCGCATTACTCAGCATAGTGGGTTCAGTTTTTATCCCCATGCCGGCTTTGAATCCTGGCTGCCACCACCCGGAGACCCATTGGCCGGATCAACTATCTTGCGATTCAATCATGATCGACTAGAGGAAAAAACGATGTCGGCCGCACGAAAGAATAAAGGTTGGTCTGTCGCCCTGGGTGGATTGGGCATCAACCTGGCGCTGGGCATCCTATATACCTGGTCGATTTTTAAAGTGGCCATAAAAGATTCGATTGTCAGCCGAGATCTTATTTTTACCTGGAGCTTACCGTCCGTCAATGATCCTTACATCGTGTGTTGCCTGGTGTTTGCCGTGACCATGATTTTGGCCGGAAAGCTTCAAGATAAGTATGGCCCGCGGAACACGGCATTCATCGGTGGCCTGCTGGTGGGTTTAGGGTTTATCTGGATCTCGCAGACGACCAACTACATCTGCTGGGTCCTGGGATTCGGAGTGATGGTTGGGGCGGGTATAGGGTTCGGCTACGCGTCGGCTACCCCGCCGGCTCTGAAATGGTTTCCCAAGTCTAAAACCGGCTTGATCGCGGGCGTGGTCATTTCCGGGTTTGGGTTGGCGCCCGTTTACGCTGCTCCCCTAACTACCTATCTGTTGGGGATATGGGGATTGCAGAAGACGATGTTGTTTTACGGCGTCGCCTTCACGTTGTTTGTTTGTGGG
>JADFYA010000333.1 GCA_015233285.1 Deltaproteobacteria bacterium
CTTGGTTAAGGCGGCCCATTCGGCTTGAGTCTGGGTTAGGTTGCCATAGATGTGGGATAAAGGAAAATGCAAATAAAAAGCTAATTCCGTTTGTCCTTTTTGCACGGCCTGGTGGAAGAGATCGAGCAGGCAAGAATATATTTTCAGCCATTCCGGTTTGGCTCCGTAGCTGTGCCACAGGCTGAAAAGGACCCATATGATATTGGATTTTTGGACCAGAAGCGGTTTTTCTAAGAACTCTGGGGAAAAGACGTATTGAATGAGATTGTCTATCAGTTCTTCCAGGTTGGAGAAGAGGACATCCAGCACATTTCTTAATAAGGCCGGGGTATTCCTGATACCGGATTCTACCGTGAAGTCTAAATCGACTATTCGGGTCAAGTATTCCGTCCTGGCCTGGTGCCGGTCTTTTCCGTTGAAAAAGTTTAGAATGAGTTCGACGTTCGCCAAGATTGCTTTGAAATAATCAGTTGATGAGGCATAGATTTTCTGGATTTCACCGAATAGCATTTCGCTCTGAGGCGAAGATGTCAGAGCCACGCCCGACCGGGCGATCAGTTCGACAAAGGCCAGGCAATTAAGATTATACTGATTTTTAAAAACCGTGGGCACAAAGAAGTGATCCCGGATGATCCCGAAAATGTCGGCATAAGCCATCTTGTATTTCGGATTCCGATGCGGGAAGTAAGTCATCTCCATGGCATAAAAGGCGGCAATGGCGTCGCTCACCGCATCGTTGTCCATCGGTTCATGGAAAACATTGGCGACGTCGACCAGGTATCTTTCGATATGGCCTATTTTCAACATGTCCAGCCAGGTTGACAGTCTAGGATTCATTTAGCAGCTCTCTTTCAATGTCATTTTTGGGTGACAGGTAGATTTTTTAAGGCCCGGTTTCGTGGTCTAGGCCCACGGCTAATTGGTTTGCTCCTTCCCTGGGGGACTGCTTAGGCAGTTAGCACCTGGATATTGAATACAGGGACATGTTGCCGGCTCAACAAAATGGCATGGTTTTTATAAGGTTCTGAGTTGTGTTTGAGCAGGGGAATAAAATGGGGAAACCGGCGCAGAAACAACTCAATGGTTCGAACCGATGTATTAATCTCACCTTCGATGTAAGTCTGGAGCGGGGCCAAGTAGGACTTGACTTGAAAACGAAACATCGGCTGCCGGGCGGTTTGTTTTTTCCAGGCAGGGCTGCCGTGGAATTGCTCCAGTTCGATGACAAAGGCTACCTGTTGCAAGTCGATCATGAGTTCCTGGTCAGACCAGATAATCTTTTTGTCTTTAACCAGGCAAGGTTTTTTTAGGTAGGGATAGTAAACTGCTTCGTTATCAAACCAGATTTTTCTGAGTTCGTCTTCATTGGCCACCGGCCGCTTTTTGTCTGGGCCGGCATAAAGAATTTTTTGCCCGACCATTCGTTTGGCTTCTTTGGGATCACGAATAACTCTTGTTATTTCTTTTGCTTGCAGAGTGACGTGCTCTATGATTTTTTTATTTAGGAGAACAGACAACAGGCCGATGTCTGGGAGGGCGCCTTCGACGATCTCCCCCGTGACCAGGAAAAAACGTACCAGATTAAGGGGGATGACGCCCGGACTCCCGTCCAACGGCGGACGATTTTCGGAGCTGGATTCCATGTGATCGGGATAATCGTTAAAATCAACCATGAACCCAACTAACCGGCCCAATTGGCCATTTTTCAGTTGTTAACTGCTGGATACGGGTGTTTTAAGACGCATCAAAGAGTCGCTGGCCAAAGGAAACTAGACGCCGACCCTTCAAATGAGTCTATCATCCGTGCTGCAGACCTTCATTCCCAGACGGTCTCATGAAAATTCAATTTCTTTATACTTCTTTAGACTGAAAAGAAAGCAAAGTCAATGAAAAGCACAGGGCAAATGCTTCGGTTTTGTCACAGGACATCCGAGGACTAGACTTCATGCGCCGGCCCTAAACCAGTTTGAAATCTGTTTGCTTTTAATTGCCCGCCGAGGCGCGGGATTTGCCGGGGTGAGAGATGGAGTGCTTAGACATGTTATCTGATTATGGCCGGTTAGGCCGGGTGGGATCGCTCCCGGACGCGGAGGGAGGGTGGTGCGTTAACACCACTCGCCCTGGTTGTTTTTGGTGAAAATTGATTTCAAATCTACGTCGTCATTCGTCATCTGTCAGACATAGCTGCGGTATTCCGGAACATACATCAGAGACTTGATATATTCGGTCAGGTCATCTGGCCTAGGTGTCGTGGCCAGGCCTTGTTCGTAGGCCACTTCGGCCACCGCGGTGGCAACGGCTAAAGAAGTCTCTCTAATGCGAGTCAATGGCGGAAGAACCCGTCCTTGTTCTCGGTCGGCTTCCGAGACCATCTTGACCAGGGTTTTGGCCGCCACGAGAAACATTTCGTCAGGCACCCGGCTCGCCCTGGTAGCCAGAACTCCCAACCCCAGACCAGGGAAAATGTAGACATTATTCCCTTGCGCCGGAATAAATGTTTTCCCTTTGACCGTAACCGGGTTAAACGGGCTGCCGCTGGCGAAAACGGCTCGTCCCTCAGTCCAGGTGTAAGCTTCTTCTGCCGTGCATTCCGTGTTTGATGTGGGGTTTGAGAGGGAGAGCACAATCGGCCTTTCGTTGATCCGGGCCATGGCTTCCAGCACTGGTCGGGTGAATAATCCTGGTTTTCCGGAAACCCCAATGATGGCATTGGGCTTTATCGCTCCAACCGCGGCGAGTAAGTTTGAGGCAGGTTCGTGGTCATGAGCATAACGGAGTTTGTTCCCGTTCAAATCGGTCCGGGTCTTCACAATCAGCCCTTTGGAATCCACAAACCAGCATCTTTGGCGTGCTTCCTGCTCGGATAACCCTTCATTCATCATCGCTGAAACAGTTAGATCCCCGGTCCCGATTCCGGCTTCACCCGCTCCTAAAAATAGAATTTTTTGATCCTTCAGCTCTCCTCCGGCAATGCGCAGGGCCGAGTATAGGCAAGCCAGGGTCGTTGCGGCTGTCCCCTGGATGTCATCATTGAAGGTGCAAACCTGATGGCGATACTTTCGCAACAGGCGAAATGCATTGTGATTCCCAAAATCTTCAAATTGGATCAGGGCCCCGGGAAATATTTGCTGCACCGCCACAATGAACTCTTCAATTAACTCATCGTAGTCTTGTCCTCGAAGGCGCCGCTGTTTTAAGCCGATGTAAAGAGGATTGCTCAGTAACTCTTCGTTTTCCGTGCCTACGTCAATGGTCACGGGAAGACCGGTCGCCGGATGAATACCGGCACAGGCGGTATACAGGGCCAGCTTCCCGATTGGAATACCCATGCCGCTGGCGCCCAGGTCGCCCAGGCCCAAGATTCTCTCACCGTCAGTCACAACGATGATCCGAATGTCCTTATAGGTCCAGTTCATGAGGAGGTCAGCGATCCGGCCTTTATCATTGGCTGTAATGAACAAGCCTTGGGGTCTGCGGAAAATATTGCTGTACTCCAGGCAGGCCTTTCCGACCGTCGGGGTGTAAACAATCGGCATGAGTTCCTCTATATTTTCCAGGAGAACCCGGTAATACAAGGTCTTATTCCGCGCCTGCAGACCACTCAGAAAGATGTACTTGTCGAGGTCGGTGGGTAGCTTTCTCACATTGGTAAGAACCCGCAAGAGCTGATCATCCATGGAATGGATATGAGGCGGCAAGAGCCCGCGAAGCCCTAAGGCGTCCCGTTCTTTTTCTGTGAATGCGGCCCCTTTGTTTAGACCGGAATCCCGCAGTAAAGCCATACCGGTGGGGAAATCCCTTAGCCGGCTTTGAATCTTCATCTTTTCCTTTGAATCGGCATACTTGCTTTTCTTAAGGATGGACTGCAGATTGATATGACCGAGAAACTTTGCGAGCGCGTCGCTTTCGGCGAGATCTTTATTAAAGGAAATGATCATCTTATCGTTTTCATAGGCTACGCTGTACATGGGGCATTCCTCCTTTTAAATTCAACAAAAACCGGCCGCGTCGGACGCGGTAAGACGAAGGGACTACACAGCCCCAAGATTTTAAGTGAATTATCCCAAAATGAAACAAGATTTCGCCGTATCATATAATGACCAGTTATGGTGATGAAATATTCACCGGAACCGTCCTTGTATCCATAATTGACCAGTATGGCTCCCCCTTTATTTTCCAGATTTTTTCAACAGAGCTTCAGCGAACAGGGCCGCGCCCAGGGCACCGGCAATCTGCGTATCCCTGGCCGGTTTAAGCGCCTTGATCCCCAGTTCCTTCTCGATTCGGGAAACTACGCCGATATTCTTGGCGATACCTCCGGTA
>JADFYA010000334.1 GCA_015233285.1 Deltaproteobacteria bacterium
ATGACAAAGAAACCAAGAAACAAATGGTGCACAGCAAGATCGGCGCCACCCCAACGCGCTTAATTCAACAGCATTGGGGCGTTGCCCTGGGCTAACCTAGAGCGCCCTTTCAAGGCTCATTTGGAGTTGATTATTTTAAAAAAATAGCACGATTGTCCGCCCGCTTAACTCAATGATAGTGGTACGGAAGCGCAGGAGAGAGAAGATGATCAAATCTAAAATCTGGACTATTGCCGCTAGAGACGAAATAGCCGAAATGCCGGGTAATCTTATTGAGGAATTAGTGCTGAACAATGATTTTGCCAACTACCTGGTCAGGGTATTTGGATGCACGGAAGGTGGTCTGGGGTCTGAATTTCGGGTCGACACCGGTGGCCGGGGCGCTGACATCCTGCGGGAATGCACCGACGTCTCCCCTGATATTTCCAACCGCGGTCTTCACATCTGCTACTCCACTCGGGAGGAGTGCCCGAACAAGTGCTACCGCCGGTCAATGGCCCAAGAAGGTGTTCTAAAAGAAATCGAAAGGCTGAAAATATCCCTGTCCAGGAAAATTTAATCATTTAACGATGATAGAATAAGTTATCGGCCGGCGGGTAGTTAGAGCTCTCGGACAATGGAGAAGTAGAAGGTCACCCCGTGGTGTTGGCCGGACTCGATCCAGACTTGGCCGTGGTGCTGCTCGACCAGTTCCTTGACAATGGCCAGTCCCAGACCGCTTCCGTCTGTCTGGCGAGAGGTCTCGAGGCGTTGAAATGGGTTGAATATTTTTTCGGCATTCTCGGCTGAGATATTTACCCCGTCGTTGCTGACCGAGAACACATGGTCCGTCTGGGAGGGGTCATAGCCGATATCAATCCGGCTGAGCTTTTCTCCTCCGTATTTGATCGCGTTATCTATTAAATTCCGCAGTATTCGCAGGATAGCTAATTTGTTTCCTCTGATTTCAGGGAGGGTGTCGGGTTCTGACCAATTGATCCGGCGTTGTTCCAATGAATTAGCGAAATCAGATCGAATTATCATCAAGATATCTTTGATATCGATTAGTTCTATTGTGATGGGCGTTTCTTTGGCCGAGATGAAGGCATTGATATTGTCGGCAAATGAGTTGATCTGCCTGGAAACATTCATCAACTGCCGGCAATACTCCTTCCCTTTCTCATCTAATACGCTTCCGTAATGGTCATGAAGCAGCCGAGCCAAGCCGTGGATTCCGAGAGCCGGGCTTTTCAGATCATGGGATATGGAATAGGCGAACAGCTTAATTTTTTCCAGGCTTTTCCTCAATTCCTCCTGGATATCGTGTTTATCGGTAATATCGAGTTGCGTACCCAGGAGGCTGACCGGTCGCCCGGCGTAATCATTCACGAGACTACCTCTGGTCAAAAACCAGCGGATGGCCCCATTCTTGTGGATCATCCGGTGTTCCAACTCAAAGTGGGGCGCAGCATTCTCAAGGCAGGCTTGCATATCCATCCGCAGCCGGTTTATATCTTCGGGGTGAATGAGCCTGACCCAGTCTTCCATGGTATTACCTATTTCGTGGGGCTGGTAGCCGAGCAGGGCCTTGACCACGGGATCAATGTACGTCTCTTCTTGACCCACCTTCCATTCCCACATCCCGACCCGGCCGGCTTCAGTGGCCAGGGAGTAACGGGTCTCACTCTGGCGTAGCCGGCGGCCCATCTCGTGTTTGTGCAGAGCCAGCCCGATAACCGCCTCAATTTGATTCTGCTGGAAAGGCTTCAATATATATCCGAAGGCACCGGTTTTTTTGGCCCGCTCCAGGAATTGGTCTCCCGCATGGGAGGTCACGAAGACGATCGGGATATCCAGTTGAGAAGAGATGATTTCCGCAGCCAGAATACCATCTAACTTTCCGGGCATGACGATGTCCATGAGGACCAAATCCGGATGCAGGGCCTGGGCCATTTTTACTGATTCCTCCCCGGAAATAGCCGTTCCCACCACCTCATAGCCTAAGGCCGTCAGGCATCTTTTCAACTCCAGGGTGATGATGATCTCATCATCCACTAATAATATTTGAGCTGTACTTTTCATCGCCTATGACCCACAATCCGTAAGCCGCCCGCGTTTAGTTGATTACCCAGATAGCCAGATCCTTGGCCAGTTGAACCACTTTGTTACTGACCCGGCCCATAATGAATTCCTGGACCTTGGAAAGACCTCGCCGGCCCAAGATTATGGTCCCGTAGGCTTCCTCCGTCGCATAGTCCACAATGGCCCCGGCCCGGCTGGACCCGGTAGTCAGCACCCTGGTGTCGAGAAAGTTCCGGTTGATCCCGGCTTGTTCCAGGATGGTTACGGCCTGGTTGAAAAACGGCTGCATATCCTTTTCGATTTGCCGGAGTTCTTTTTCAAAATCCCGTCTCCACTCCTCTAAATTGACCAGGGCCAGGTCCGGAGGAGCAAAATCAACGTCCCGGATGACATGCACCAGGGTGATGCGCCAGTCTGCCCCACGGGCCAGCTTAGCCACGTGGTCCACGGCCTTCATGGCGCCGGCCGACGTATCCAAAGCAACTATGACTTTGTCGGGACGAATGACTCCGCCCACGACCCAGACAGGGACATGGGAGGCAGCCCCAATGAGCTTATGGGAGACGCTGCCCAAGACCAGCTCGGAAATGGGGTTAAGCCCGCGGCGTCCCACCACGACGGCCTGATACCCATCTTTTGATTCAGATAGAATGTCCCTGGTGACACCGGCTTTTTTGGCCACGATCTTCACCCGGACGGCTTCCTCCGGAAAATTGCGCTCCAGAAAAAAGCTGCGCGCCTTGGTCACAAAGTCGTTAATTAGTTTTTCCTGTAGCGTCTCCCAGGCGCGGAGGCGGTAGTGTTCGGCATTGTATGCAGTCCCGGCCTCCATATCCAGATAACCATCCGGGATCCTGGAAATGACGTTGAAGAGAACGACCTCTGTCTGGTCCGGGGGCATCATTTGGCTGACATAGCGGACCGAGTTAAAGGAGTAGTCGGAACTATCGATAGCCAGCAATATTTTGTTCTTGCCCAAACCCATGAATAGAACCTCCTTAGGGGGACGGAACCCTATGCGGGAGAACTGATTGATGACGAGCAGGAATCGGAATGGGGCCTAATTCATGTAAATTTCTCTTGTATTGGTATATTGGTCTACGACGTAGCGCAGGATGGCCATTTCCTTAAGCTGGTCGATGAGTCCCGACAAGCAGTTGTGATCAAGCTCAAATACGCGGATATAAACATCGCGGTGGCCCGTCAAGGCCTGGTCGTAGGAGGTCAGTATACTCTTCATCCGGCCGCCGCAATTTCTTATGACGTCGGTCACCTCTTTTAGTGCCCCGCGGCGGTCGGCCACCCTCAGGGCGAAAAGAACCGTGTCTTTTCCTGCGCCGGTCAGGGAGATCATCGCTTTGAATATGTCGTTTTTGGTTATAATGCCGACTAATTTTCCTCTGGAATCGACCACCGGCAGTCCTGATATATTGTTTTGCAGCAATATCTCAGCGGCTTCCTCAACGGTATAATCAGGCGGCACCGTGATCGGATTCGGGGTCATAATGTCTTTGATGTTAATTTTGGCCAGGAGATAGAGCAGTTCATGAATTTCAAGGGAGGTGGCGTTGGAGGCCGAAGCTTTTTTGATGTCCCGGTCGGTGATGATGCCGATGATTTTGTCTCCCCGCATCACGGGAAAAGAGGGGATTTTTTTCTCTTTCATTATTTTCATGGTGGTACCCATGGACTCTTGCTCATCTACGGTCACCACATTTTTGCTCATCCAATTCATGACCAGCATGTTTGTCCCCCTGTTCAGTTTGATCAAATGCCCAGGTCGAACGACGATGGCGAAGACGTTAATTCTGGAGGAAAGATGCCGACAGAAGCCACGCCTAAACCATGCCGCCGAATAGGAAATTGAGTCCAGGCTCGACGACCGTAAAACCGTGTTCATGCCGATGTCACCGTCGGCCTGACCGGTAGGGTTATCAGTGTTCTAAAATAATTATCTATCAATTGATCATCACCTGTCAATAGAAATAGGTAGACCTGACATGCCTAAAATACCTCGTCCGGCCGGGTAAGACCGGGACCGGTAGGAATCAACTTGGCGGCATTTGGGCCGCGGGAAGGTAGATATAGACACTTGTGCCGGCGCCGGGGACAGACTCCACTCGAATATGGCCGTGGTTTCTTTTGATAATAGAATAGGTGATGGTCAGGCCTAACCCCATCCCTTTCCCGTTCCCCCGGGGTTTGGTCGAGAAGTAGGGATCAAAGATGTGGGGTAGGTGCTCTTCCGAAATGCCGTCA
>JADFYA010000335.1 GCA_015233285.1 Deltaproteobacteria bacterium
CTGATAGACCAAACTTTTTGTTTCTCTGCGGCCTCTACGGCTTGACTTTCTCATGCTTGCGCCGAGACCGTGGCCGGTCCGAGGCAGCTTTAAAGACCATAAAAAGCCTTTACAACTAAAGATTTTTTTGGTAGTTAGCAGAGATTACATTAACACAGAGCTAAAACTTGCATGTCCCATTCCGGTACGGTGCGAATTTTGGAAGGTTTACTATGAAGATCGAGACTCTCCAGGACGTCAGGGCGTGCTTTGATAAAATGGATCGGAATTTCCTGGGCTTGGGTGTAACTGCATTCATGCGGATTATCCCCAGCTTTTTTATCAAGAACTATCAGGTCGTGGCCTTCAAGGATTCCAATGAAGTCCGCCGAATGGAAAGATACCTGAAAGTCTTTTGCTTAGAAAGAGAGCTAAAGGGCCAACCACTCCCGGACCGGGATGAAGTGAACACGGTTTTCTTTCTGGAGCACCCCAAGGTGTTCGATCTCCTGTCCACCCTCAAGGGTGAAATCTGCCTGATTGTGTACCAGAGCTACCCCGAGGTGGAGGAAATATCCAGACGGCACGGCTGGCGAGTCGTGGGCAATCCCTCGGATATTCGGAAACCCATCGAAAATAAGAAGATTTTTCGGGACGTATTGAAAAAACTCGACTTGCCGGTCATCCCAGGGGAAAACGTCTCCCTGGAAAAACCTTTGACCCTGGCCGATTACCAAAGCTTTATCCTCAAATACGGCCCCAAGCTGGTTTTTCAGTTGCCGGACATCCCAAGAGGCGGCGGGCGGGGAACCTTCTTCATTTTTTCTGAGGATGACTTCCACGAGTTCGCTCAAGCCGTAGCCGGCGGCTCCTACCGCGGGGAGGAGATTCATTCGGTTAATGTTACGACCTATAAATCCGGCCAGCCGGCCAGCGTGGCGGTATGCCTGACGCGTTCCGGCACCCTGTTCTCCGCGCTCCAAAGTCAGATCCTTGATGTTCCCAACGTCATCAGGGTCAAGCAGGGCAATGGCGTTTTTTGCGGCCACTCCTGGGATTATGAGCAATTCTCTCCGGAGCTGAACAGCCAGGCGGAAAGAATCGTCCTCAAGGTGGGCGAATATCTGCAGGGTCAGGGCTACCGCGGCATCTTCGGCATCGATTTCATCGCCCAGGAGGACGAAGGGCGGGTCTATCCCGTGGAATGCAATGCTCGCTATACCGGGGCCTTCCCCATGCTCTCGTTACTGCATATCAAGAACGGCCTGGTTCCCCTAGATGCCTTTCACATCCTGGAATTCCTGGATGCGGATGTGGAAATCGACGTGGACAAATTAAACGCCACTTACCGCAAACGGATGAAAGGCAGCCACATCATCTTGTTCAACAAAAAAAACATGCCCCAAACCGTGAACGGCAACCTCCGGGCGGGGCTATACCGTTTTCATCGAAGCGACGGACATATTGACTACTTAAAAGACGAAATCACCTTTCAGGATATGAATAACGACGATGAATTCATAGTTACCGACGGTGTTCCCCACATCGGCGAGGTGTTGCCATCCAAAGATGAGTTTTCCAGAATTTGCCGCATTCTGTTTCCCTATCCCATCACCGAATCAGCCAATCACCTGAAACCGGAAGTCATGACCATTATCGACCAGGTGTATCATCAACTGGATCTGCGGCCGGTTATGGACGACTCCACCCCAGACCTGGCCCCGGTCCTGAAACAAGCTCATATTCGCGCCCAGGTCTGATCCGGCGGTACTCCCTCCGAGGCCATTCTTGAAAAATATCGTGTTCTTTACCGGCGTGCAACGGTTTTGCCGAATAGTCAAAGACCTCGGCTTTGAGGTCGCCGCCCTGGCCGAACCGGATGAAGACCTGTCTTCCAGAACCGACCTGGATTACCTGGTGGCTTATGATCCGGTCAACGATACGGAAGACCTGGCCGGGTTGGCCGCGGCCCTGACGTCGTGGCCCCATCGAGACCGGGTCGTGGCGGTGCTCAACCGCCGGGAACGCCGCGTGCAGGAACATGCCGTGCTCCTTGCTTCTTTCGGCCTGACCGGTCTGGACCTGCATCAGGCCCGGATATTTCGGGATAAGTACCTGATGCGCCGGACCGTGGATGTCAGGTTCCCGGAATTGAACGGACAGTTCACCACCATGGCCGGTCTCGAGGCCCCGTTCGACCTGGACTTTCCGGTAGCCCTCAAGCCCCGCAATCTGTTTAAGAGCATTCTGATCTACAAATGCCGGAACATGGATGAGCTGACCTCTGGTTTGATCAGATTTCAGGAGGCTCTGCCCCTGGCGGCGCGGCGGCACGGCGTCCCCATCCGGGATTCCGTCTTGGTCGAAACCTGGCTGGAGGGGCAGGAGGTGGCCCTGGACTCGGTGGTGGATGGGTCTGGCCGGGTCTGGCCGGGACTCATTACCGACCTGAAGAGCGGCGCGGCCCTGGGCCATGATGATTACCATGTCTATGCCCGGACTAGCCCCACGGAACTCTCGGAACAGGATCAGGCGGCCGTCAGGGAAGTAAACGCCAAGGTGGCCGCGGCCCTGGGCATCAGGAATGTGGCTCTCCATTCCGACATTATGGTCACGCCCCGCGGCCCCAAATTGGTGGAGACCGGGGCTCGGATCGGAGGTTACCGGTCGGAGATGGCGGAATTGACTTACGGCTTCAGCTTAGATGCGGCCAATTTGTCCGTGTGTCTGGGCCGGGAGCCTGACCTCACCCCAAAATTCGTGCGACATACCGCCGTGTTAGAGTATTTCCCACCACGACCGGGTCAGCTCCGGGCCATCACCGGACTGGACCGGATCAAGGAACTACCTTCGTTCTATCGATTTAAGCAACGGATGGACCTGGGCGCGGCCGTGGGTCTGGCTGGGGATGGCTATCGCTGCCCGGTGTTCGTCATTTTGAATCATGCCAACCGGGATGTGTTTAAGGCGGATCTGGCCGCGGCCGAGCACCTGGTCAAGGTGGAGGTGGCGTAAAGAAAGTATAAGCAATCTGCCGTCGGCTCTCATCGGTTAGAAGAAGCGATGATAACTCATAGATAACTCCCAATTAGCTGTCTCGATGCAACCGGCGGCCGGCGGCTGGATGGACTAATAAAATATGTAATAGCGTTTCAAAACCATCTGTTAAATAAAAATAACATAGATAATATTTAGTTATTCTGGTGGTTTTATCCAATATATCATTTCAATTTTACCTTGACATCTCCTCATCCTCCTGCATACAAGATAAGATCAAGCCGAATAAACTACAAGTGCCCCTTTTTCATCCCACCGGTGTCCGGCCGGCTTCATCGGTCGCTAATAATGAAAACAGAAGTCAAAAGGTCATCCCCGGTGTGGGACTGAATCTTCAAGCCTGATAGGCCGGATTGGGGTATCGGTGTCATGCCAGGCGAAGCTTGGATATCCGAATGTTGCTTGCCGGCGTTGCGACACCCTCATTGTCTGAACCTTGATTACGCTGATTAACTGATAACCTATGATAAAAGCAGGCCATCCACGCATCAGACAGATGATTAGCCGTTAGGGTTTAGACACTCATAGTAAATCATTTAATCAGCGTAATCAAGGTTCAGACAATTAATCACAGTTCAAAAGCCTAACCCCAAGGACAAACCACAACCGAGGCAACGAATGTGCGGCCACCAAACCATAACGCGCACCTTGGTCCTTATCCTCATCCGTGTCCGGCCCACTTAGCCTGACGCCTTGAAATTTTTCGGCTTGCATTCATTCAAAAAGGAGGAAACGCAATGACAAACAAGGTCCGACGATTCTTTGCGTCTTTATTGCTTTTTGGTATGTTATTCCCTCTGAATTCCATGGCCGTACCTGTGACTCCCGCCATGGTGGAGCAGGCCGGAAATACGCATCTTCTGGCCCAGAATCAGGTGGAACGAGCCAGCCGGGCTAAGCGGGGAGTCACAGTATATCAGGACCGGACGGTTGCCTCCAGCGATGAACTTAAGAATAGCCAGGGGACCACTCTCGCCCATGTTTTGACTTTGTCGCCGCGCGGTTATGTCGTCCTCTCAGTAGATACAGACATAACTCCGATTATCGCCCAGTCGCATGACAGCAATTTCATCTGGGAAGATTCTCCGGATAATGTCTTACTCCACATGGTCACCTGGGACATGGAGAACCGTCTCAAGGCTCTGCCCATTACCAATGCCGGGGACAAACAGGCTAATAACGCTCTTTGGAAAAATTATACAGAGGCAGACAGCGGCCTTGTAGCCCAAATAGCCAGAGCCACCATCTACGGGCCTCTGCTTCCCTCCCCAACCT
>JADFYA010000336.1 GCA_015233285.1 Deltaproteobacteria bacterium
AAGGTCACAATGGAAATGACGCCAGACAAAACATTAAGTATCGCCAAGAAATCTGTCATAAGCCAATTGCCCCCTGACTTTGGTCATTGGGATTACCCACCCGGCATTCGGAAATTGATCGATCCCTTTTGATCGGTTATACCGGACCCGGCCTGGGTACGTCATGAATCTGAGGACGATAGGGTCTCCACCCACTCCCTTTCCTCTGGAGTCAAATTAGCCTTGGCCAGCAGGTCGGGTCGGTGCTTGTGCGTGAGTCGGAGGGATTCCCGGCGCCGCCACCGGACAATTTCGGCATGGTTGCCGTTGAGCAGGATCTCGGGCACACCGCGGCCATTGAATTCCCGCGGTCGGGTGTAATGGGGATGCTCCAGCAGACCTTCCGAAAAGGAGTCCATGTCGGCAGCGCCCTCACCCCCCAAAGCCCCAGGCAAAAGCCGGGTCACGGCATCTATGAGCACCATCGCGGCCGGCTCTCCTCCGGTCAAGATGAAATCCCCCAGTGAAATCTGGTCGTCAATATAATCATTGACCCGTTCGTCAACCCCTTCGTATCGGCCGCAGATAAATACCAGGTGGGGCCGCGCCGCCAACTCCTCGGCTACCCTTTGCGTAAACACCCTCCCCCGAGGGGTCAGCATGATAAACGAACTCTCCGGTGAGCCCTGCCTTAAGCTGGTGATGGCCCTGACCAGGGGCTCCGGTTTCATGACCATGCCGGGGCCGCCGCCATAGGGCCGGTCATCCGTGACCAGGTGCCTGTCGGCGCAATAGTCCCGGAGGTTAACGCACCGGATGGTGACGATCCCTTCAGTCCGGGCTTTCCGGATAATACCGAAGTCAAGAGGGGATTCAAACAGTTCTGGAAAGATAGTGATGACGTCAATTCTCATACAAGTCAAGCAGCCCTTCCACCGGATCAATCACCAGCCGTCCCGCCTCGGGATCAATCTCGACGATGGTGTCCTCATCCGCCGGGACCAGGTACTCGGTGTCGCCCCGTTTGACGACCAGGACATCGACCCCCGAGGTGGGGATAATCCTGTCCAATTGTCCCAGGATGGCCCCATCGGCCAAAAATACCGTAAGTCCGATCAAGTCTTCCCAGTACCATTCATCTTCGGCCGGGGCCGGCAGGTCGGATTGGTCAATCAAAAACTGCCATCCCACGACCTGGGACGCGCCATTCCGGTCGTCGATACCTTCTAATCTGATCAGCAGGACATTTTTTAGGGGGCGGATTGAGGTGGGTGTATAGGGGAGGATATCTCCTTTGGGGTTTTGGAGATAGACTTCTTTCCCGGACGACCGGGCATTCCCAAAGGCATCAATGATGGCCTCCGGAGAATTTGCATAGGAAAAAACCTTCAAGTCACCTTTTAACCCGTGAGCTGAAACTATCTTACCGATGACGAGGAGGTTATTCCCAGGCATAATTTGCAAAATTATTCGATTATTTCTAAGACGGAGCGTTTTTTGATTTTGGTCGAGGCCGCGCTTAGAATGGTCCTCATGGCTCGAGCGGTCCGACCCTGTTTCCCGATAACCTTGCCTAAATCCTCCTTCGCCACTTTGAGTTCGATGACAGAAGTTTGCTCCCCTTCGATTTCCGAAACTTCCACCTGGTCCGGACGGTCGACCAGTGCCTGGGCGATGTATTTGATCAATTCTTTCATCTGACTCACCTCCGTTCCATAATCGGTTGAGCTGGAAAATAACAGAATGTTCAGAACAGAATGGCCTTAAAAAAGATCGTGGCAATTATGGGGACATCGGGTCTGACAGAACCGGGCCGATGTGAACCGGGCTAGTCAAGTTTTTTAATTCGGGACTTGACCGTATCCGTTGGGGTGGCCCCTTTGGTTACCCAGTAGTCAAGTTTTTCTTTGTTGATCCGGACTTCGGCCGGGTTCTTTTTCGGATCATAAGTGCCGATAATTTCAAGAAATCTGCCATCTCTAGGGGCATCTGAATTGGCTACGATGACCCGGTAATATGGTCGTTTCTTGCTTCCGTGACGAGTGAGTCTGATCTTAACTGCCATGTAACTTCCCCTTTCGCTACCCATTATATGGGATTGGTGACAAAAAGACAACGATAAATTTCGAGACGGGACAAGGTTTTTGCGGCCGCACTGGTTCAAGCCTGCGCCCAAATGTGTCCCGTCAAAAAGGTAACATCCCACGTCGAAGGGCTTTTTTGCCCCCGCCCTTGGTCATTTGCTTGACTATTTTCTTGACTTGAGAAAAATTCTTGAGCAGCCGATTGACGTCTTGAACCGTGGTGCCGCTGCCCAGCGCGATCCGCTTCCGTCGGCTACCGTTAATGATGGCTGGATCAGTCCGTTCCTTTAACGTCATGGAATCAATCATGGCCTCAATCTTGACAAACTCTTTTTCATCCGGCTTAAGGTCTTTAAACCCTTTCATCTGCTTCATGCCTGGAATCATGGACAACAGATTCTCCAGGGGACCCATTTTCCGGATCTGCCGCAACTGATCCCGGAAATCCACCAGGGTAAAGGCATCCTGGCGAAGTTTTTTCTCCATTTCCCGGGCGGCTTTTTCGTCAATGGTCGACTGGGCTTTTTCAATCAGGGTCAAGACATCGCCCATGCCCAGAATCTGGCCGGCCATTCTGTCCGGGTGAAACACCTCCAGGGCGTCAAGTTTTTCGCCAATACCGATGAACTTGATGGGCTTATTGGTCACGGCCTTGATGGATAGCGCCGCCCCGCCTCTGGCATCACCCTCCATCTTAGACAGGATAACCCCGGTGATGTCGAGGATCTCATTGAACTTCTGGGCCACATTGACGGCGTCCTGGCCGGTCATGGCATCGGCCACCAGCAAAATCTCACAGGGACGAACCCGAGCCTTGATCTGCTTCAGCTCGTCCATCAGGGCTTCGTCGACATGGAGCCGACCAGCGGTGTCGATAATCAGAGTCTGGTAGCCATTGATTCGGGCCTGATCCACTGCCTGGCCGCAGATATCCACCGGCCGTTGTTGCTGCTCCGATGGAAAGACCGGGACATTCAGTTCCTTGGCCAACTTCTGGAGCTGGAGGATGGCGGCCGGCCGGTAGATGTCGGCCGGGACCAGAAAGGGACTCTTATTTTGCTGGCTTAACATTCGGGCCAGTTTACCGCAAGTAGTTGTTTTACCGGAGCCCTGGAGGCCGACTAACATGATGCACTGGGGTGTCGGGCCGGTCAGGTTGAGGTCCTGCTTCTGCCCGCCCATCAATGTGATCAGTTCGTCATGAACGATCTTGACCACTTGTTGACCGGGGGTGAGAGAAGTCATCACCTCCTGGCCGATGGACCGGTCTTTAATGGCGTCGACCAGGTTTTTGGCCACCTTGTAGTTGACGTCCGCTTCGAGCAGAGCCATGCGGACTTCTTTAAGGCCGGCCTTGATGTTATCCTCGGAAAGTTTCCCGTGGCCTCTCAGCTTCTTGAATGTCTCGTTAAGTCTTTCACTCAGATTGTCGAACATATGCCGAAACATCCTAACTAGTTATGGTTCCAAGGCAGCCATTATAAGGATAGCCATTAATTATGACCCGGTTCTTCGTCGGTCCGCCGAAGGAGTAGGCGGCATCCGAAACAAAAAGCCCGGAGGGAGAGGATAACGGAGGTGGGGGCTCCCAACCAGGCTCTGATGATACATCGGAAAGGATAACCTGCTTTCTCGAAGCTGTCAAGCAAAAATCAGCCCATCAGGTCAAAAAGTACGCGTCCGATCCATCGCCCTCTTCCGGCCGGCCGAGGCCCAGGAGGGCTACATCCGGGTTCCGGACATTGAGATTGAAGAACATGCTCAGTTGCACCGCGACATGGCATATCAGGGAACGTCTACCATCCAACTAATGATGATAAATAAAATTAATATGTTGTACTATACTTACGTTTTGTCTTCAGGTATAGTTTTTGCGGTGGTCCGTCTGTCTCAACGGCTATCGCTTAGCCGGCGTTTCGGTAACTTTTGCTTGAATTTGTAGGAAGCTCCACCATATCAATATATGGCAACTACATGCCGGGAATTGTCAAAATTATTATTTATACAGGTTGTTAACTTATACTTTTAACCTAAAATAATCAAATCATCAACTCTCGACTATAGAGGAATATCAGCTATTAAATTTCTGGTTTCCTTCCTCATTTCTGTTGACACAATCAAAACTCGGCTATAGAATGAAACATGCAATAAGGGGGTATCGATATGCGATTTTTTTTGTATAGGATTATTTGGGTCCCCTTTATCCCGGCGTTTGCTCACCGACTGTCGAAAAGATAATTCGT
>JADFYA010000337.1 GCA_015233285.1 Deltaproteobacteria bacterium
AAAGAAGCGGCCAGTCTGCCTTCCGTAGTGATCAGCTCCGCTGCCGCCGGTAACGCCGTCATGATGGGCAGTGGTTACTTCAACCCCCTGACCGGGTTCATGAATTTAGCCGATTCCTTGAGCGTGTCCGAAAAAATGCAGACCAAAGAGGGCCTGTTCTGGCCTGTTCCGGTCGTGAACGTATTAAAAGACGCTTCCGGCATCAAAGTCGGACAAAAGATTGCTCTGCTTGATCCCAACCTGCCTGGCAACCCCGTTGTGGCCACCCAGGAAGTTACCGGCATCGACGTAGCTACCGACGACCAAATGAAGATGATGACCGACAAGATCTTCCGAACCCAAGATCCGGCCCACCCCGGCGTCGCCGCTTTCAACTCCGTAGGCAAGTTTTTTGTTTCCGGTCCGATCACGGTCCTGAGCTACTCCTACTTTGAGAAAGATTTCCCGGAGACCTTCCGGACGGCTTATCAAATCCGCGAAGAAATGGCTAAACTCGGTTGGAATAAGATCGTGGCCTTCCAGACTCGGAACCCCATGCACCGCGCCCACGAAGAGCTTTGCCGGATGGCTTATAATGACCTTAAGGCTGACGGCATCCTGATTCACATGCTGCTTGGCACGCTGAAGAAAGGCGACATCCCGGCCGACGTGCGTGACGATTGCATCCGCAAGATGGTCGAATTGTACTTCCCAGCCAACACCGTCCTGGTTACCGGATATGGATTCGACATGCTTTATGCCGGTCCCCGTGAAGCCGTTCTGCACGCCGTGTTCCGTCAGAACACCGGTTGTACCCACCTGATCGTCGGCCGTGACCATGCCGGTGTCGGCGACTATTACGGCGGTTTTGACGCCCAAACGATCTTCCATGACGAAGTGCCCAAGGGCGCCCTGCATATCGAAATCTACGAAGCCGACCATACCGCTTGGTCAAAAAAGTTGAACAAAGTCGTCATGATGCGGGATGTGCCCGATCACACCAAAGATGACTTCGTCCTGCTCTCCGGAACTAAAGTTCGGGCTATGTTGGCCGAAGGGATTGCTCCGCCGGCTGAATTCTCCCGTCCCGAAGTTGCCAAGATCCTCATGAACTATTATCAGTCTGAGGAAGGAAAGAATTCCTAATTAGATCAATCAGGATAATCTTTCACCCCATATATGAATAAAGAACGCCCGTGCCGTTATGGCGCGGGCGTTTGCGCGATATTCACCGGTTCTTATCGTTTGCCTTGTGGGCTAAGTTGCGGAAACGCCGGCCCCCTCCATATCTACCCGCCACCAGCGCCAGATCATGGCTCCGGCTAACCCGGCGAAGAATATACCGGCCAGGGCTATCCCGGGAAACGAGGCCAGTCTGAAACCCACGGCCGCCCCCGCTGCCCCTATTCCGGTCCCCAACCCGCCAAAGGCCAAAGAAATTGTCACCCAGATGATGAGCCGGCCTCTCTCGGCTTGAAAGACCATAGTGTACAAGGCCATTTCTAAAATAGCCCCACCAACGGTTAACAACCCGGTCAAGATCAAGAATGTTTTGGTCTCGGACGCAACCGCCAGGCCGAAGAGGGTCAAGACCATCATGGCCAGGGTGATACCGCAGAGGATGATCAGGTTGCGGCCCCGCCCCCATTTAGATACGGTTGCCCCTGTCCACGCTGCGGCGCCGAAGGTGAGCAGGTACATCAAGAAATAAATTTGCCCCGATTCAAATGGGCTCAGGCGGTATTCCTGGATCAGCCGGAGACCCAAAAATGATGTCACAGCCGCCAAACAGGCCCGGACCGCCCCCTGCAAGACATAACAAGCCCGGAGTCGCCCCAAAACAGCCGGTCCATCCCGGAGCCGCCATGATTCTTGATCCGGCAGGCCGGGCAACTGACCGCCCAGGCCCAGGCTGTATGGCCGCAACAGCAGGGTCAGGGAGAGGCCGATAAAGGCAATAACGAAAAAAGAGAGCCGCCAGTGCCCGTCCATCACCGATAACCCGGCCAGCGGCCCCCCGATCATATATCCAATGTGGGACATGGAGAACAGAATCCCCAAGGCCATCGGGCCGGTCTGTGGTTCCAAAAAATACCTGGTCAGGTCCAGTTCAGATACGACCACCAGAGCCACACCAATTCCACAGAAGACCCGTGCCGCGGACATGGTATAAAAGTCTACCGCCGCTCCGGAGCAGATTGTGCCCAGCGTAAAGATCGCCCCACCAATCCAAATGCCGTTGCGCTTATCTCTTTTTTGGTTCCAGATGACCGAGGCGGCGGCCAGGGCCAACCCGTAGGCCAGGATTAAGTACCCGGCGCAGTGCGGGGCGAGGCCGAGTTCGTGGGTGATAACCGGAAGAGTTGCCGGCAAAATCACCGTATCCGCGCACATAGTGGCCAGAAAAAGAGAAAAGACAAGAACCAGATAGGCCTGCCGGGAACGGGGCATGACCGAACCTGACATCGATGAGATGGGCAAACACGACTCCTAATAGGGATATCTATTCTTCAGGAAAGGTTAAAGGCACCGTCCAGCCGCTTTTAAGGCCGCGTCGTAGTTGGGCTCGCTGGCTATTTCCGGAACAATTTCTTGGTAACGAATTATGCCCTGCCGATCCACCACGAACACGGCCCGGGCCAGCAACCGCAGCTCCTTAATCAGGACCCCATAGGCCAATCCAAAGGCCGCGTCTCTGTAGTCCGACAGAGTGATCACTTTGTCCACGCCGGCCGCCCCGCACCATCTTTTTTGGGCAAAGGGCAAGTCCATGCTAATGGTCAGGATGACCACATCGGGGTTGAGATTGGCCGCCTCGGTGTTGAACCGGCGGGTTTCCAAATCACAAACGGGAGTGTCCAGTGAGGGCACGGCGCTGATGATACATACCTTTCCCAAATATGAAGAGAAACCGACCATGGCCAGGCCGTTATCCACGACCTTGAAATCGGGGGCCTTATCGCCCACTTTCACTTCCTCTCCCGTCAGAGTCAACGGGTTGCCCTTCATCGTAATTAATCCTGTTCTGTCCGGCATGATGTCCTCCAATATGGTTGACGAAAACTGGTTCCTGGTTGCTGGTTACTTGTCACTGGTTGTTTGTTGAGGATAACCGGCAAGCAGGTAGGGTCTATTTAAGAGTAATGGCCTTTTCAGGGCACATTTCCTGGCAGCAAAAACAGGTAATGCAATTATAATAATTGACATGCGGATACCCGTCCTCCATTGAGATGGCCGACGCCGGACATTGTTCGGAACAAGTCCCGCAACCGCTACACATATTCGGGTCGACCCAAGGCCGGAGCAAGGTTCGGCTATGTATTAGCTCCTGGATGACTGTGGATTGGGTGATGGCTTCTCCGCTTAAGGGTGGAAGCTTGAAATTCGGGATCGGGGTCAGTTCTCCAATAATTTCGATGGCTGCTTCATCATAGTCCCCCAAGCCCAGGGCCTTGGCTTTTTGAAGAAAGCGGAGTAGCCCTGGATCAAGCCCCATCATCCGGGATATCACCGCATCCAGAGCCACCGCATTGTCTGAGGCCAGAATTTGGCCGATGGATCTCAGATCGGGAGAGGCCGGACCGTTGCCCTCCATCCCAATGACCGCATCCACAATAAACAAATCTGGAATACGAAGCTGAAAGACATCTACGATGACTTCTTGGAATCGGACGGGGGTGCCGGCAAGTTTGTGTAAGAGAGCTTTTTGGGCCCCGGGAAGGATTCCGTAGCTGTTTTTGATGGCGCCGGTCAGGATGGTCAGGCCGTGAGTCTTAAATTTGGGGAGAGAGATGATTACATCAGCCTCCAATACGGCCCGGGAGACGCTCAAGTGGCTCACATATTCGGGGTTGAAGCTAACTTCGGCTGCGTCCAGGCCGATGTTTTGGTAATGTCCCAGGGACGCTTCATATAATCCCGTCTGCCGGAAGCTGGCCTCATTGGCTCCGTAGTTCATCAACCCTGGATTGTCTCCCACTATAATTTTGGCTGGATTCATGTCTTCCAGGCATTGGACCACCGCCCGCAATACCACCGGGTTGGTTGTGACTGCTTCTGCGGGTTCAGAGGCTCGGAGCACGTTGGGTTTGACCAGAACCTTATTACCCCTAACGTTCATAGGAAAAAGCTCAAAGGCAGTCTTGACTGCAGCAAGACAGTTTTGATAGTCGGCCGGTTGAATCATTACTCGGTGCATGACTATGTCCCCCTGCGCTTTTGATTAGCTAGTTGCGGCGGAAGGCCGGACCGTTAGGTAAAGAAAGAAAGTCTAACCGGGGGGCCGGCGGGTGTCTTTTTGCTTAGCCCGGCT
>JADFYA010000338.1:0-492 GCA_015233285.1 Deltaproteobacteria bacterium
CAGTCCGGGAAAGAATGGGATCAAACTTAATCTTTTTTCCACCGGCCCCCATATTCCATTGGAATTTAGAGATAAAATTTTCGAGGAAGGATTCCGAGGAGCTAACCGGGCGGAAGAGGCCGGGACCGGTCACGGATTACGCTTTGTCAAAGACGTTATAGATATGCACGGTGGTGTGGTCGGCTATGAACCGACGTGGTTAGGTAATAATTTTTATTTTGTTCTGCCGATGTAGCAGATCATTAGATAATTGTATCGGTTTTTGCTGCTTGGAGTGTCTTGCTCTGGGATGGCTCCCCCCCAGGCCCCCAGGGTTTTTTGCTTAATACCAACCTCATCTCCTCTCTTTACCCAGGCTCACGGGAAATTTTCCCTACAAAATGAGTCTTTTTCCTATTTTCAAATAAGCCTTCAATCGTAGATACTATTGCCCTAACGAAGGGCTAATGTATCCGGCCCATCGGTGCACTTGGGCTGGATTATCTTTGTTTA
>JADFYA010000338.1:502-4267 GCA_015233285.1 Deltaproteobacteria bacterium
GTGAACATGGGCTGGATCACCGCTCTCACACTATCCTTCCCGACTGCGGTGAGGAAGCTAAAGATTTCTTGCTTTGCTCGAACTGACTAAGCAGCAGATAAGAAAAGGCTGTTGTTCATTCCGGATGAAAGATTTTTGCTTTGCCGGACCTTGCTGTTGAATGTCTTATCTTGGATTGAGCCGGATTATATCTGATGATATTCGTTGCCAGCATAGGTAATTAGCCACCATGGGCAGGTTTTTCTTGACAAACGCAGGGCTGGAGTGTATTTTATAAAAATAGTTATTATTCGCAATAATTAAAGAGCAGGGTTAAATGTTATGACCCACCAACGGAAAGTAATTCTTGAAAATCTAAGAAAGTTGATGTCGCATCCGACGGCTGACGAGCTATTCTTGATGGTCCGGAAGCAAATCCCTAAAATCAGCCTGGGTACGGTTTACCGTAACCTGGAACAATTATCGGAAAAGGGACTCATCCAGAAACTGGAATTATCCGGGAGTCAGAAAAGGTTCGACGGCAACGTAACCCGGCACTACCATGCCTTGTGTCTGAAATGCGATCGGGTCGCCGATATTCAAATCAAACCGCCGCCTGGAATAGAGGAAGCTACCTCCGGATTTACGGATTATGTCATTACCGGACACCGGCTGGAGTACGTTGGGTGGTGTCCCAATTGCGCCGAACTTAAGAACCCCAACCCGCTTAATGCAAATGACGGAGAAACGACCATGCCCGGCAAACCCAATCAGACCACCGAACTGGATTATGACCACAAAAGAATCCTTTTGATGCTGGTAGGGCAAGATAAGCCGTCCCGCCCTAAAGATATTGCCGCCCTTACCGGCTTAGATTCAAAAACCGTTACCGACAAAATTAAGACGCTGAAAACCTTGGGCTACGTGGATAGCCCGGTCCGGTGTACCTACGCCGTTACCGAAGCCGGCAAAATGGGTTTGACCGGATGACTTATTTCATCTTTGGCCGCCTGGTCATTGAAATCTAAATCGATTGAACCGGGCGGAGAAAAACTTCGCCCTATATGAAAACTTTTCAGCAGAGAGGATAGACCAGATGGGAATTAAAGGTTCAAAGACAGAAAAGAATCTTCTGACCGCATTCGCCGGAGAGTCCCAAGCCAGGAACCGCTATACCTATTTCGCCGGTCAAGCCAGGAAAGAAGGATATGTCCAGATTGCCGACATATTTGAAGAAACGGCCAACCAGGAAAAAGAACATGCCAAAAGGTACTTCAAATTTCTGGAGGGCGGTGAGGTGGAGATTTCCTGGCCCTTTCCGGCCGGAGTCATCGGGACCACCCTGGAAAATCTGAAAGCGGCCGCGGCCGGGGAAAACTACGAATGGACCCAGATGTACCCCACCTTTGCCAAGATAGCCCGGGAAGAAGGCTTTGAAGCCGTGGCTATCGCCTTCGAGGCTATTTCCGTGGCCGAGAAACAACACGCCAAAAGGTATGAGGATTTGATGGCTAATGTGGCATCGGGCAAGGTGTTCAAGAAAGACGGCGAAGTTGTCTGGCGTTGCCGTAACTGTGGTTATCTCCATAAAGGCACCGAAGCTCCAAAGAATTGCCCCGCCTGCGTCCATCCTCAGGATCATTTTGAACTTCTGGGAGAAAACTGGTAACCCCCATCTACGTACGAGTGCAGAATTCCCAACGATGTCTCGTCCAGGCCGGTTTAGTCCGGGCGGCCAACCGAAACTGCTTTATGGTTTTTGACCAGGTCCAGCACCCTGACTACAGAATTTTGAATAATCCCCAACTGCAATATGAAAGGAGCTAACCCGATGGCTGAAAGATTGGAAGTTTACAAGTGTGAACTGTGCGGAAATATCGTGGAAGTGCTACACGGGGCCGGTGGTGAATTGGTCTGTTGCGGTCAGCCCATGGCTTTGCTCAAGGAAAACACGGTTGACGCGTCCAAGGAGAAGCATGTCCCGGTGGTGGAAAAAATCAGCGGCGGCTTCAAAATCAAGGTGGGCGCCGTGGCTCATCCGATGGAAGAAAAGCATTACATCGAGTGGATAGAACTCATCGCCGATGGGAAAGCCTATCGCCAATTCTTGAGCCCCGGTCAAGCCCCGGAAGCTTCTTTCTTGATCGAAGCCAACCAGGTTACCGGTAGAGCCTACTGCAATATTCATGGGTTATGGAAATCTTAACCTGGATGAGTCGGCCGCCGGCGCCTTTTTTCCCGGCCAACCGGTCGGCCGCCGGCCTATCTTTCTTCACAGTTCAGGACGTCTCTGAGCAGATTCGGATTACCGGCCGGAAATTAATAGATCTTTGTATCCGCGGCGCGAAAACCGTCGACGGATGATCGGGTAACATGTAGAAATACCTGGATGCCCATAGGGAGGCGGCTTGACAATCCTAGCCTGGAGTTCACATTTAAGTGTTAATATAGCCCAGTTCGACGATCAACACCAAAAGCTGATAAAATTGATTAATGACTTGGGCGCGGCCATGAGTTCGGGCCAGGGCAGCCAGGTTATCTCCAAGACCCTGCGGGGCGTGATTGATTATACGGCCACCCATTTTGCGGCCGAGGAAAAACTGATGACGGCGCACGGGTATCCGGAATTCCGGCAACACAAATTAGAACATGACGCCCTGGTCAAGCAGGTGCTGGAACTTCGCGATAAATTCGAGAAGGGTAACGTCACCGTGTCCATAGAAACGATGAATTTTCTGCGGAAATGGCTGACTGATCACATCCTGAAAACCGATAAGAAGTATGGGCCGTTTTTCAACGGCAAAGGGATTTCATGAATTCCACCCCAGGCAAGTAGACCGAATTTACATCCTTTCACCCTGATAGCCGGATCCATTATATTGATGAGGAGGACACATGGCTGATCCAAGCACCATGTATCAATGCCAAACGGGCAATTGTGGCTACATCTATAACCCCTCCAAAGGTGATAAAAAGGGCAAGATCCCCAAAGACACTTCTTTTGAAGACCTGCCCGATGATTGGAAATGTCCCGTCTGCGGCGCCGGAAAGAAAATGTTTTCCCCTTGTGGTCTATGCAAATAGACATACGGAACGGCCGGCAACCAGGGACCATTGAGTTTCCCGGCAGAATCAAGTTCATCACATTGGAGTAGTGGTTATGCTGACGCGAATTCTTCTCGTGGCTCTTTGTGTTGTCTTTCTTGCCGCTCCGGTCTTTGGCGAACCAAAAGTGAGTTCGGACACGGCCGAGTGCCTGGCCTGCCACGTCAACTCTACCCCTGGAGTTGTCGCCGACTGGCAACGCAGCCGACACGCCCAGGTCACTCCGGATGAGGCGCTGAAGAAACCTGCTTTGGGGCGGCGGATTTCCGTGACCAAGGCGCCGGACAAACTCAATGCCACGGTGGTGGGGTGTGCCGAGTGCCACGTTGGCACTTCCAAAAAGCACAAGGACGCTTTTGATCATAACGGGACTCAAGTTCATGTCGTGGTTACTCCGGAGGATTGCGCCGTTTGTCACCCCACGGAGATGAACCAGTACGGCAAGAATTTGATGTCTCATGCCCACGTCATTCTGGCCGGCAATCCGCTGTATCAGGATCTGGTCAAGACCATCAACGGTGTTCCTACCTTTAAGGACATGAAGGTGTCTGTCGAGGCTCCGGATGCTGAAACCAATGCCGAATCCTGCTACCATTGCCATGGAACAGTGATCGCTGTCCCCGGAACCGTGACCAGGCAGACCAGAGACGGGGATATGGATTTTCCGGTCCTGTCCGGTTG